>NZ_CP101168.1 GCF_024298885.1 Haloglomus halophilum | reverse complement strand
TCCCAACACCTCCACACGCCGTACGGGACGGTGAGACAGGCTGTCAACCGCCTTGAAGATGCAGGCTACGTCCACTACGATGATGGCCTCCCAGTCGGAGACGACCGCGTGCGAGACGCAGCCCGCGAGCGCATCGCTGCCAGCGCCGGCGTCAGTCCACCATCCATCGAGGAGACCTATGTCCTCCCACAGTTCGGTGACTGGCCGTTTGCGTTCACACGGATCGACGCTGTCTATGTGTGGACACAGGGCGGCTACCAAGTCGGTCGCGAGCCCGACGACTATCCGCTGTTCCTCGCCGTCCATGAGCAGGATATTGACGCCTGGGAGGCGTTTTTCGAGTCGTTTGATTTGCCCACCGCATTCGAGCGGCAGCCCCGAGACCATCTGGACGGACCGCCACAGATCGTCCTCGATCCACAACCGTCACTCGAAATCGAACGGCTCGAAGGCTACCCGGTGATCCCAAGACAGAGACGATCGAGTATATGCACGAGCACTACGCCCAGTTCCAGTCGGCACTCGCGATGCTTGACCGGATGTATGACGACCTCGACCTCGGCGTTAGCTACCGGGAGACGGAACGGGCGTAGACATGAGCTTCCACAACCGAAGTGACGCGCTCATCGAACATAAATTGCATTTCGGTTTGGAAGGTTGTGCCAACGCGAACGGGTGGAGAAGATATGGTCTTCAGAATCACCCACATTAGATTACTCGAATGGATTCTTCTCAGCACCAGTGGTTTACCGGGAACGAAGGCGATTTGCGAGCGATATCAGTTAGAGTGATCGCTGATCGCTATCGACGATGCTCGCAAACGCAACGTTCTCTTGCACCTGTTCAATTTCGACGGTTGGCTCGTCACCTGGTTGAGCGTCGGGGACAATCACGACGTAGCCACGTTCGACTTTGGCAATCCCGTCGCCCTGGTCGCCGACAGTCTCAATCGTTACATCACGTACTTCGCCTTCATCGACAGGGGGTTCCGATGGGGCGGGACTCCCGGACTCCCGAGAGGGGCGTTGCTGTGACTCCTGTTGCATCGATGACTCTGTCGAGGAGGGAGACTCAAGAATCGCTACGCGATACGTTTCGTCGGCTGATACTGCTTCATGATTGACTTCACTCGAGGGGACTTCAACAATATACGTCCCATCGCGCTCTTCGATGGGGGCGCTGAACAGAGAGCGAAGGGAACGGGGGATCTCGACCATTGAGTTTCTAGTACTCAGTACCCAGGGGACAAGTAAGTTTAACCTAGAAGGTTGGCGTGCTTGTGGGGATTCTTTGACCAGACACTGCCGGAGCCAGTCAGCACGACTGAACGGAGAAATCACCGATATGACGACTAGAGCATAGTTAGACCACTACCGTCGCTATCATCAGATTCTGTGTTCAGAACGAATCCTGTCGATTGACCCTCTACAACACCAATCCAGCCGGCACGGTGAAGAGATGTCTGTTCTCCCACCCTCCGGCTAATCTGTCTTTCGACAAATCAGAAGTGAAGACGAACGGAAGTCGTCGATTCGCTCGATGTCGAGTTTCATCAGAAGTGGTGTGGCTACTAATTTGACATACTGGTGTCTCCCTCTACAACAGAGTGGGTTCAATTAGGGGCGTTTAGTCCACGTCCTGAGCGCTCAGGAGGATTTGGCACGCCTGGTCGCGAAGCGATTCGGAGAGGTCGAGTGCGCTCGCGAGACGCCGCACCTCGCCGAGTCCGTGGGCGAGGTTCTGACGGGCGCTGTACGCCTAGGTCATTCGGCGAGATAACCCGTAATTTCGGCCGCTTGAGCTGCTCAAGTGCGACAGCCAGCAGGAAACGTGGGGAAATCCCTCACTCATTGAGGTGTGGTTCCGCCTGTTCAAGTACCGAACCAGACGCTTCTGGCACCGATTTCCTCATTGCAGTAGCGCTGACTCAACCAGATCGTGGCTTCGAGCCTTGGCCACCCCCCACAATACGACGATCTAAACTTGACATCCCTCGTTCGCACAAGGTATAAAACATATTCCTAAGAAATAGCGCTATGGTTGAGGTAACGGGGATCGGCGTTTATAGCTGTGTCAAAACGGAGGATGACGAAAACCCAGACCCTTCGACGGTGGGCGTGCTTGACAGCGAAGATCTCGCCGATGACGCCGGCGCCGAAGCCTCCCGTATCTGTAAGGAGCTGATAGAAACCACACTTAACAAGAAATACGGGGATAGCAAGAGCGCTCGAAATCACTGGTTTAGCGGCGAGGCCGAGGTCAACAGAACCGATGAGGGGGAATCGGTCATCGATGTGCTTGAAGCAACCCGAAACGACGGAGATATCGAAACCTACAGTAAACACATCGCTGACTGGTACATCACGGAGATTCAATCTCGCTCGGACCTGATTATCGTCGCACCGTTCGAGGAATATAATCGAGAGTTCGTCGCAGTAATCAAGACGCCGTTCTTGCCCGACGCCCACGAAATCGACACCGAGGAGGTGTTCGTGGAGCATGAGCGAATCATCCGAGAAGAGACGGACAAGAGCATCATTTACCCGTTCTATGACGAATTTGAGGAAGAAACGAACACAGAACGGGCCCACGTGTATCAACGGCATGGAAGCCAGCACTATGCGAAATACTGGTGGCGGTTTCTTCGACTTGAGGAAGAGAAGCATCCAGACGAGTTCGTTGAAGACACTATTGCCCAGCGGTTTGATGGAAAGGATGGCGGATTCACCTCAATAGAGGACTTTGTTGACTACGCGTCACGGGAGTTTGATGACGACACGGGGCAGGAGGCGACTGTCTCTGTGGAAATTGCAAACACGTCGTTCCAGATCCCGCTGAGCGAGTTCCAGCAACAGGATAACGTTCAGTTGGCAAAGGAAGGTAATACGTACTACGTCGTCCTATCTGGAACAGAGCCACAGATGACCGTCGGGTCCGGAGGTAACAAACGGAGCCTGTTCGATAAAATCGATGATCTGCCACGTCCCAGCGATCTCTTCTAACTGGGTATGTCTACTGAAGTCGCTGAGGTTCTCCGACAGGTCAGATCGCTTGAGGCCGATGCCGAAGTAAAAACGTCCCTCGGTGATACCTGGTTCACTGCGACAGCATCGGACCTGGATAGGAACGACTTGTTCGGGGTGATCGAAGCCGTCCACAACCATCCTAGCTGGTTCCGTGACTTCGAGCTACGATGTGATAGTCCAACAATTCGGCTCTTTGGGAAAAGCGGGACTGGCGTCGTCACCCACAGCGAGGGGTTTGAAGAACTGGATGAGCTAGACTTGATCACCGACCACGACCGAGCTGAAGAAGGGTTCAACCGATACCGCGATTCCAATATTGAGGAAGCAGCAGAGTTCGTTCATACGCTGGTTGACGACCTTCACACCGATGACGGTCATAGAATTGTACTCACTGGTATCATAGATAAATCAGCTATCGAGACGGAGCTAGTCTCAACATTTCCGAACGTCCTCCAGAACGAGATTGATGTGTTCCTCTGGCCGGACCCTTCAGCACTTGGTCAGTGGGTGGAAGAGCAGTCTATTAGCGAGGTTGTAGGTGCGTTTTTCGCATTCGAGAAACTGCCGGTATTCGTCTTTGAAAGCGATATTTCTACCGTTCTCGACGTTTCGATCGTCACCGCCTTAGAAGATATAGACGAACTGGAAGGCAAGGACGTTGCTGATAGCCGTGACCAATACCAGGAAGCAATGCAACGTGCTCGAAAGGGCACTGTGTGGCACGACAATCTTTCCCCGGTTCCTCCTGCTGCGGTTATCCCGATCCGAGATGTGATTCCCGGGGTCCGCCCTGTAGTGGTATACAGTATCTTCGGTGTGTTTTCCTCAACGGTCGAATCCACGAACGGGTCGATAAAGTTCACCGTCACCTCCGAGCCGACAACCTATGCAAAGGAGGTGAACCCTCACGAAGTCAGTCGTGAGTACGAGTCAACTGAGATCACCGGACTTGTAGCCGCATATGAAATCTACGCAGAACACGATGATAAAGCTGCGTTCAGGGACTTCTGGCGACTCGCCATAACCAACACCTGTGACGACTTGCTGGATTTGCCGAATCAAGTCGAAGAGGTACGGGACTATTACGAGGATCTGCAGGTCGATGCGATCGAGGAGAACTTCGACGACTTGAGTGACGCGGTTCAGCAAATTCATTCCTTCATGACGGGGCTGACCAGCCGCGTCTCCGATGCGGCCACACAGCTCTCTCGGCAGATCCAGACACTATTGTTCACACTCATCGGGACGATCGTTGCGAACCTCTTTCTCGTACTCCGCTGGAACAACGTGACCTACGTTCCGCCGTTCAGTCTCTTCATTGTCGCCATACTGATCGGGTTCTATTTACCGTTGATTCAGGACCGTATCAAGGACCTGTCCGAGCTGCGAAGGGAGGTTGAGAAGGACTATGAGATGTATGAGGCTGAAATTCGCCGGTTTAGCGAGCAGATATTTGACTTCGAGGAGTTAGAAGAGCGGAAGGACTCTTACATCGGGATGTCCAAAAAGAAAGAGCGATGGGCACAGATTCGGCTGGATTTGATATTCCGATTACTGATGGTCACGTGGGCGGGTCTAGCTATCTGGTCATTCGTTGGTTACGCCGTTGTTAGTATGCAGGCTGCAGTGGGCGTGGCCTCTCTTATCGGGTTAATCGGCATCCATCGATACCATTCCGGGAAAGAGTATTACGACCGCCGGTACACGGTCGGATGTGTGGTCGCGGGATTCGGTGTTCTGGCACTGCGACTCCTAATTGTTTAATCACCGGGTTAGACCGGTTTCGGAAACTGCCGAAACTGACACGTAATATAAAATGAACGGCACCGAACTCAATACCAACAATGGGCACAGATGATATCTATAACCAGATTGAAGCACGCCGACGGGACCGTGACGATCTTGAGGCGTGGTGGGACGATCACCACGACGACCTCACTCAAGACCAGTACGAAACCCTCTTCGAATGGATTATCGATGAACCGTTCGCCTACTTCCCTCTCGTCGTTAAACTAACCCTTGACACCGCCGACACCGCCGCCGAACTCGCAGCTAACCTTGAACGCCTCGCACCCCACATCAACGCCGACCTCGCTTGGGGAGACTTTTACACCGCATTCGGAGAATACATGCAGACCAACCCCGACGTAGCGCAGGAACTCTACACCGAACTCCCCGTTGACACCGCTGACTGGACACACCCGGTCATCGGCCCAGTCATCGCCGGACTTCCCCACGACGACGCAACGGTCGAACTATGCCGGTTGCTGGCCAGCCACGACCAAACCAAAGTCGAAGCAGGAATCCGCGGCTTGGCAACCGCCTTTGAGGACACAGAACTCCCACCACAACTTATTGACACGCTGAAAGAACTGGCTGACGACCCCGCATTTCATACCGAAGTGATCCGTGCTAATACAGCCGTCTTCACGGCCAATCCCGACCTGTGGGCACTAACGATCGACATCGGACGGAACAATCCCACCCACATTCCCCGCATCCTCCAACAATACGGTCGCCACATCGAACGGGCCCACCTCGAAGAGTATCTCGCGCTCGCAGAACACGGCATGGCGGAAGGCACCGTCGATGACGTTCCAGTCCATTTCCTCTACATGGATTTCTCCGCTGCAACGGATCAATTAGCCGATTTTGCGGTTACCCTGAGTGACACCAGTCTCACGTCAACCACGCAACTCGTAGACCACGTTGCGGATGAAAACGATGCCATCCTCCCCGCCGTTCTCGCCCGCGTTGATGCATTCCCGACGGCGTTTCACGCCGTCGAAACGGTGTTTGCCGCCGGGAAAGATGACCCTGCCCGCCTCGTGGACCTAGTCATCGACCGATACGATCCAAGTCACCGCCGCGTCATGCTTCAACTGCTGCAAAAGGCGGTCGGTGAACTCTTCTTCGCCACTACATACGACCGGTCCACAGCAACCAGTCTCGCCGACTTCCTCACCACAATCGATTCACCAGCCTTTGTCCGCCCCATCGATGACGAATTAATCGGACAAGACCCAGATGACGACGAGCATCACAACAAAGAGGTGTACTACCACCTCTACAACGTCCTCAACGACCACATACAAAACCGGGAATACGATCAAAGCACCCTCACTCAACTCGACGATTACCCTCAGCTCAAACGTCACTTCCACACCCGGTTATCACGGAAGATTGACCAAGCAACATACCACCCGATGCTTGATCTCCTCCAAAACGACGCGGAGACCTATCTCACGTTCCTCGAAGAGAACTGGAATCGGATACCAGTAGCGAAGCAACAGCAACTGCTCGGAGACGCCTTCGAATCCACATTGAGTGAAATCGGGTTCCATCTCTGGCTTGACAACCACGGCCTCGTCTATCGTATCGACGTTCCATTGCACCACCACGAGACCGATGAGGAACTGGACAAAGACGTGGACGTGGTTGTGGACAACAACTACATCGAAATCAAGGCACCACAGCTTTGGCGTAATCTTGACGTCGCAAATAAGGCAATCGGCATCCCCAACACCGCATACAACAAGATCGCGGACAAATTCAAATCCGATTACACCAGCACGGCCGAGCTAACAGAGGACCACGTGTTCATCGCGCTCGACATCACCCAATCAGAAATCATGCCAGAACAGGTTGTGGCTTCACTCTACGGCTCGTTGAAAATCCAACTAACGTATGACACTGAAACAGGCCAAGCCGTTGACGACCGCCCCGTTCGTGACCCCGACGATGCCCTTCAAGGATGGCCACTACTGGATGACAACCTGAATGGCGTGATCTGGTACACCGCCCACATCATCACCGACAGCGACGGCACACCTGACCTCCAAGTGGACGGTGACGTCATCCCGAACCCTCATCATCAGGACGGGGACAACCCCCGATACTGCAGCGACTTAGCGGACACCCTGTTCAGCCCGTAGCCAACACCTATCTGTGCAATCCTGTTCGTGCTTTTCCAGCAAGACGAGAGCCTGGTAGCGGAGATTGCGGAGCCGTTCGGTCGCGCGGTGACACGAGACTTCGACAACGCTGCAGGATTTGATGTTTGAGACGATTGATTTGAAGCCAATCCGTTGTATAGGCAGAAACTCCGATTATCTTCGAGTCAGTCCACAATCTACCTATTCTCCGATTATGGCCCATAGATACGCTGATCCTTGGATTTAGTCGAAATATTTCCACCAGAGAGGGCGATGGTATCCACTAAAGCGGACTCAAAATTACTAAATCAAACCAATCATACTTTTCGCTTGATACCCATATTATTCGGCGTAGTCTTGGATTTGTCGATCTTTATCTCGAGTATCTAGTTCCTGGATCAACTTCTTCCGAATTCGGTTACATGATTCCTCATCGAATTCAATATAGCCACCATCGGCAGACAGCTCAGAGATCACTTCCTCTCGGAACGTCTCCATCACACCGGGGTACTCGCGAAGGAACGTGTAATTCGACTCGAATATGTCGAATAGGTCAAGTAGATGATTGACTCTGAGGAAGATGATCGGCACTTCCAGATCGGAGTCATCACCCTCAACCAAGGAGAACCAGTCACGAACCCGCTCTACTGTAGGCTCAAATTGCCCCTCCCTGAATATATCGGAAATGAAGATATGGGCGTCAATCGGGTCTCCACGCTTGAGGACATCAGAAATATACTCTCGGTTGCTCTCCTCCAACAGATAATATGCGACTTTATCTTTCTCGGTGGATCGAAGATTGTACCCTCGGATGTCCATCGTGAGTTTTGGGTCATAGCCACCAACCCAATAACCGCGATTATCATCGGGAATGATTAGGCACCCGTCAGTCTCCTTCTTCCCTTCCCGGCCCCAGCGCTCTGTGAAGTTAAATATGGATTTCAGTAGATGGAACACATCCTTCTCGAACTTCTTCGCGGAATACTCATCGAGGAAGTCATCTTCCGGACCGTCATCAGAACCGTAGTCTTCTATGGCCCCCGTATCAACTTTTGATTGAAGTTGTCTGAGGTTCTTAGCTGCCTTTTTGGCCCGCGTTCGGTACCGATCTTGAGCACCGCGATGACTTTTCTCAACTGCTTCGATGAGCAGAATTCCTAGCTCATCAGTCCGAAGCAGGTCAATGAGGTTGATCGTACCGAAGTTTTCCAGCTCTTGTTCGAACGCAGTCCCGTATGTGACGAACACCGTATTCAATAGGTATTGCCCAATCCGCTGTGGCTTACGTCCCGAGAGCGGGTGTAGGAAGTATTCATACCGATAATCTTGGGTCGCCTCTAACCCTCCTTTGCCTGAGTCTTGGGTCCGTCGAAAGAGGGTTCGAATATATCGGCTCGTGCCGACCTCTGTTTCCTCGGTGTGAACGCCCTGGAGTTTCACGTCGCGCTCATCACTGACAATCGTTGAGTCGAGATCACTGAACCGATCTCGAACGTCCTCAAAGATTTGCTCTTCATCGATAGAGAGGGCATCCTTTGATTCGAAAGATTCACTCCCACAACCCTCACACACATCTGGCTCTTCGTCGTACTCTGTTCGACATCCCCAGCAGACGAATTGGTTGTCTTCTTGATATTCTATATACGGATCAATTAAATCCTTATCCCGATCCTCAAGTTCCTCATAATAGGTGTCGTACGCCTCGATGCTACCGGACAGAATCTGATGAAGAATGAAGTCAGTTTGATATTGTAAATGGTAGGGGTAGACCTTCTCGAAGGAGATATTGAATTTTGACTCAATCACCTCTTTGATGTCTTCTGTTTCCTCATCGTTGATGTAGTTAGCCTGGATCTCGAATGAAAAGCCGCGGTTAAGTCGTTCTACGTTAATTTTGGCGATATTATCGGTCCTCTGATCTCTAAACTTGAGATACGCTATTTTTGATGCGATTTGTGGAGAGACTACCGACGGGTTGATACTCTCATCTTGTAGATCAGCCTGTACTCCAGAGAGATTTCTGATGGTGAGCTGGGAGCCGTTGGGTAATTTGCTCTGTCTAAACTGAACCTCTACAAGATCAAGTGACTCCAACTGCTCTCCAAATATTGTCGACAGGTCATCCAAAACGGATTCGTCAGCACGCTCTTTCAGAACCTTCTGTGCGGATCCTTCTTCGGCAAATTCAGAGCCAAGTTGATTTCGACGACGCCTTTGGCCCCGAATCTCTATGAGGGTCGGCTCAACTCGACGGCCGAACAGGGGCGACCAGTCGTCGTCTAAATAACTTCGTACAGTCTGGTCTGCTTCGCGGGGTCGAGAGACCTGTTTTTGCGTCCAGATAACGATGAGGTTCTGGTGCAGTCTGTCTACGACAAAATTGGAGTCCGATATTCTCTCCAGTTCTTCTTCCACATCATCGGGATTATCAAACTCAAACCGATCACCAGGGCTCTTTTGCTGCCACTTGCTTTCCGCCCAGACTGTAGAGAGGACTTTTTCTGGGTCACTATCTTCTGATTGAATCTCACTAATTAGTCCCTGCTTGGATCCATACACAGAGTCCACAATATCGCCGTCTCTCCGGTAGATTTCATTGAGCAGATTCTCGTCGGTCCGATCGCTACTGCTCATATTATCGTATTTCCGGCCAAGCAGCAGTCTCCAGAATTCGTCAGAGTCCGGGAGGTTCATGCTGGAGTCGTCTTCAGGTCCGTCTTCAGAATGGGATGACATATCAGACCATGCCGAGGAGGTATTAAAATATCTTCCCTGCCACACATCATGTCCTTACCAGCGACGAGCCATATGAGAGATCCAGTACGATATATCGGCAGATAGCTGCCTGAATAGGTGAGCCATACGAGACACGGGATTGCTTAGAACCTTTATTAGGCTTCGAATACCAGGTGGATTAGAGCATGAGCCTGCAAGAAGGGGAAATCTCCTCTATTTTCGAGGCCTGCCAGCCTCGCTCCGATGTTATCGACGGGACATTAGAAGAAGAGCAATTCGCTGCAAACCTCGCGACCGTCGCCCACGAACCCGATGAAGCTGCCCCTGTGTATCGGGATGCCGCGGAACTTTTCGATACGACATATCCGACTGAAGGGCTGACCACGCTTCTAAGCAATCTCTCTGGGCGGTTTCTAGCTGCCGCGGGTAGAGATACACATGGGTACAAGAGCAGCATCCTCTGTTTGGATACGACCTTCGGAGGGGGGAAAACTCACGACCTCATAGCCTCGTATCATCTCGCAAACAACCCGACTGAGATTGGAAATCTCTCAAAGTTCGTCGATAAGGACGAGCTGGCGACTGAGTATCTGGACGCTGTTTCCGATGGGCTCGAAGCAAATTCAGCTGTCTTCGTCGGCGGGCACGTCGACGCCCGCAGCGCCCGAAGTAGTCGGACTGACCCGGACGCCCCAGATACGAACACGATGTGGGGCGAGATTGCCTACCAGCTGTTCGGGCTGGACGGCTATCGGGAGATCGAGGACTACGACCGGGACCGGCAGGCCCCTGGTCAGAACACGCTGAAGGATCTCCTGGAACAGAGTGACCAGCCCTCCGTGGTCCTCATTGACGAGATCGCGGAGTACCTCGAGGACGCGTCGACGCTCGAGGTCGGCGGGGCTACCCTAGCCAGTCAGACCGTCTCCTTCATGAAGTCGCTGCTGGAGACAGCCGCCCAAGCTGACTCACTCACCGTCATTTACAGTATCGCGGACTCGGCGTTCAAGGAGGAGGCCGAAGAGGTCCGTGGCCTGGTCGATGAACTGGACGCAGTCGTCCAGCGCCAACAGAAGGTTATCACTCCGACCGGCGAGACGGAAGTCGGGGCTGTTCTCCAGCATCGACTGTTCGACGAAATCGATACAGATGTGGCGGCTACGGTGGCCGAGCAGTACTTCCACTTCTACGACGAAGCCCCCCGTCAGTTCCCGCAAGAGGTTAGCGAGGACAGTTACCGCTCGAAACTCGAACGGGAATACCCATTCCACCCCACTGTTCTCGAAACGCTAACCGAGAAGATCGACACGATCCCGGACTTCCAGCGGACTCGTGGAGCACTGAAACTGCTCGGGCGAGCGATTCACTACCTGTGGAATCACCAGCCCGAGG
Organism: Haloglomus halophilum; assembly: GCF_024298885.1. Lineage (GTDB taxonomy): Archaea > Halobacteriota > Halobacteria > Halobacteriales > Haloarculaceae > Haloglomus > Haloglomus halophilum. The sequence continues at coordinate 128,781 of NZ_CP101168.1, read as the reverse complement.
AATATGACCGTCACTTCCTCCGTCTCTACGATCTCACGCCGGCAGACGATGCTCCGGACGGGAGTATTCGGGCGACACTCAACGAATCCCTGTTCGAGTTCGTCGATCTGAGTGCGGCGGTGACTGCGGACATCTATACTCGTGACGGGACCGCACACGCCCAACTCGAGGACCAGAAGTGGACGGAGAAGGGCATCCCCGCGCTCGGATCCCACATCACGACGACGGTGCTCTGGAATAGTCTCGCGTTCGGTGAGCAGGCGTCAGGAATCGCTCGACGAGGGCTCAACGAGGCTGTCGCCCATCCTGGCGTCTCCTTCGACCACTACGATAACGCGCTGAAGAACCTCGGCGGCGACGACATGAACGTCGCCTGCTACTACCTCTACGACGAGGATCAGATCCGGTTCAAAGCCGAGCCAAACCTGATTCGAATCATCGACCAGCGGATCCAGAACACCTCCGAAGAGCAGGCTCGAAGCCGGTTCGAAGCTCGACTGGATCGCGAGGTCGGGAGCGGGGGATTCAACGTCGAGATGTTCCCCGAAGAGCCAGCGGACGTGGCAGATGACGGCTCCACACCTACGCTCTCGATTATGCACATGCTCACCGCGCCAGTGCAAACGGAGCGTGGTCAGGAAACCGAGGTCCCCGACAAAATCCAGGAGCTGTACGAGAAAACCGCCGCAAAACACGGAGGAACCATCCAGAGTCGTTCGCACAAGAACTACGTCTTGTTCCTCGCCCCGGATGCGGAACTTCTCGAGAATGCGGTCGACCAAGCGACGCGGCTCGAAGCTATCGAGGACCTCCGAGACGACTCTCAGCAGACTGCAGACCTCTCCGACGAACAGCTTCAAGAACTACGGGACAGGGAGGACGAAGCACGCGGGCTCCTCGGTGAGAGCGTTCGGAACGTCTATCGACACCTGTTCTATGTCGAGGACGACGGGCTAACGCACGTGACCATCACGTCCGTCGACGCCGGTGGCGGGACAAAGCTCGTCGACGCGGTCCGAACCACGCTCGAGGACATGAACCGGATCATCCGGGACGACGACCAACCCAAAGGAAAGGTCTGGTTCGAGCAGAAGCTGTGGCAGAGCCAGAAGCGCCGGATGACGACAGCGGACCTGGAAGCACAGTTCGCCCGGAAGCCGGGGCTGCCCTTCCTCTTAAGTACGAAACCGCTGCGAAAGACCATCGCCCGAATGGTCTCGGACCACGAGTACGCCTACTGGGATAGCGAGACGGGGACAGCCTACTGGAACGCCCAGTCCCAGCCAGATAATTGGCAACACGACGCGCCGCTCCCGGAGTCGCCGGACGTCACGACCTCGATTACGGATTCGCAGGTCAAGATCGGCGACGAGTACGAACTCTTCGGTAGTATCGAGGACCTCCTCGATCAGCACGCCGACGAGATTCGTCCGCCAGAGCTGACGGAATGTGCGAACTGCGGTAAGGACCTCCCACCCCAGAGCACCCACAAGCTCTGTGAGGAATGTCGGAACAAACCCGCCGAGTGTGACGACTGCGGAGAAGAGGTCGAAGGCAAGACGAAAGCCGACGAGCCTGTCCTCTGCGAGGAATGCAAAACGGGTCCCGGTGGAACGTGGAACAAATCCACCGGGTCGATGAGCGCGAAGCGGGCTTTCAGCGAAATTCGGGGGCACGCCGTCTCCCAAGCCGGCGGTGATGCGACGGCGGGAATCGACTCACTCATCGTCCAAATCGAAGGTGATCAGCCGTTCAAGCACGGATCCTTCGTTGCGCAACGATCGCCCGTCAAGTCCCGAAATGAATCCATTATCGTGGATCTCGACTACAAGAGCCGTGCAGAGATGGGCAACGGCGAGGCTACATTCAACGCCAACTTTACTGGGCCTGTCGACGCATTCACGACACTTACTCAGAGCCCAGAGGGATTCAGTGACCGGGCAGGTGGAAGTCAGAAGATCAAGCTGAGCTTTAAGTTCGAGATGGACGAACCGGAGGCCATCGACGGCGACGAAGACGACGTACTCGCACAACTTGGTGAGGAACTCGACGGGACAAACATCACTGTCAGAGCGCAGGCCGGCGGACCGACGAACATCGAAGGTGACGACTCATGAGTATCCAACGAGACGAGGAACAAGGCGAGTCATTCGCTCTAGGAAGTAGCGTCTATGGTGGTCGTCCCACATTTGCGCTCGTGCGTGATGAGACAGGGAACGAGGCGACGATTACACTCTACGAGCTACTTCCGACCGAGCAGGCTGATGCACGGAAACGACGGCTGGAACGCCGTCGGCAGCTCTCATCAAAAACCCTCCCGCTCGAACAAATAATCAATAGAGAGACCAACGGCTCCGAAGAGTGGACATGGGACAACTGGGTTGGGGTAAAGGTAAGCAGGTTATCCGGGTCACGTCTAAGGAGTATTCTCCAGCTTATCGATGAAAGTCTTCGAGAAGCGGATATCAAGCCTGAGCAAGTTACGAGTACTGGATCAGCAACTCTCCTACTGCCCGAGGAAATTGGCGTCAGGCTTTCTTTGGGTTTTATTGGAATTAAGCCACTGCGGAGGGTTGATCGAATGAGAGATCTTGCTCGTGGAGTTGCTCGAATGAGTTTAGAGGAGTGCTATTACTGGAACGCAAAGTGCAGGTCTCCGAATAGCTCTGGTGGCGCGAAGGCACTACGAACACTACTGACCGAATAAATCATGTCTGACAATAATCGGCAATTTAAGATTCAGGACACGGTACCGGTGCGGACAATTGGGATTGAGACGGAAAGAGAAAATCTGGATTTCCAGCACCGGCCACCTCACAGATATGCCCATGTGTGGTTCGCTCCACGACCAACACCTGTATCTAGATTAGCTGTTTTAGCATCCGTACTCCCGGACTCTATTGATGATGACACCCTGTTGAACTGGATGGGATTTAAGCCATCCAATCGTAATCCAGACGATTCCATAGCGGAGCACGTACGTAACAAGAGACAAACCAAAGATCAGCGGAGTGGGTCGGAACACGAGCATTATGGCTACCGGAAAATTTGGCGGTACACCCCCTCTGACACTGAAAAAGATGAAATTCACAACTCATTAGAAAATACTTGGGACGGAGAGCTCCCAACGGTCCTCGACGCAACGGCGGGCGGCGGATCTATACCTTTAGAGAGTATTCGATACGGACTCCCAACTATTGCTAACGAACTAAATCCAGTTCCTTCAGTGGTCCTCAAGGCGTTATTAGAATATACCAGGACAGATGTCGATCTAACAGACGACATCATCAAATGGGGGAATGAGATAGATAGCAGGGCACGAGAAGAATTACAAGAATTCTTCCCAGAGAGAGATGATGAGAAGATTCAGACATATCTCTTTGCCCACCGAGTCACCTGCCCAGATTGTGGGTTGAAAGTCCCGCTGGCCTCAAATTGGTGGTTGGACCGAAATCGGGGGAGTGGAAAAGCCGTCAGGCCCCGGGTCAATGATGAGAGCGATCATGTTGATTTCGACATCGTTGATATTCCTGAAGACGTAGAGAGAGACGAATTCAATCCCACAGATGGCACAATATCCTATAGTAAGATGACGTGTCCCCGGTGCCATGTTACTCTGGGAAGTGATTCTCTGAAAGAGAAACTTCAGGAAGACGATTTCGACTATCAGCTTTATGCCATATATTATGACACGTATACATCGGGCGGGTGTGAATTCAGGAAGCCTGAGGAAAAGGATTTCGAGGCGTTTGAGAAAGCAACTGAATTTGCAGATTCAGATGTAGACATCTCTACTTCGCTAACGGAATCTATCCCATCTGGAGAAAAGACGACGGAGTTGCGTAGAAATGGGATGACTGAGTGGAGAGATCTTTTCACACCTCGCCAGCTTCTCACACACCACACGTATTGGCAAAAGTTCGAGGAGGTTAAACAAGAAATCCAAGACGAATACCCGGAACAACAGGCGGAATCCATCTTAGTCTATCTTTGTTTGGTTGCGGACAAGGCCCTCGATTACAACAGTCGGATGGCCCAATGGGACGCGAGCCAACCGAAGATTGGCCACATGTTCGCAGGATCAGATTTTGCCTTCTCTTGGTCTTTTGTCGAACATAATCTCACAGTAGAAGATCACGGATATGACTGGATGTTATCGAATATTGCAGAAGATGTCTATGGAGGTGTCCGAGAGCTATTAGAAAATTCAGACGCCCCGTCAGAGGTACTCCAAGGTGACGCAGCAGACCTATCGATCGACGATGGTGATGTTGATGCAGTAGTTCTTGATCCACCCTATTACGGGATGATAATGTATGCAGAGCTGGGAGATTATTTCTACGTCTGGATGAAGAAGTATCTAAAAGACATAATTCCAGATTTCTTCAATTCCACTCTAACCGAGAAAGAAGATGAGGCAGTGGCCAACAAATCTCGATTTGAAGGAGTTGAATCAGACGAGCTGTCGAAGAAGGAACTGGCCCGTCGGGAATACGAGCGGAAAATGACAAATATATTTGAGGAGATGTACCGCGTCCTCAATCCCGGCGGCATCTTCACTATGATGTTCACGCACAAGGAAACGGAGGCGTGGGATACACTAACAAAAGCACTCATCGAATCTGGGTTCGTAGTTACTGCCTCACACCCAGTTAACACGGAAAATCAACACCGTGTTCAGCAGGCGGGAAGGAACAGTGCAGACAGTACCATTCTCTTATCAAGTGAGAAGCGGGACCTCCAGCGGTCCGAGCCAACTCTGTGGGAGGAAGTCAAGAAAGATACACAGGTTCGGGCTCAGGAGAAGGTCAAGCAATTAGAGTCCCAAGAAGCCGAGTTTACCAAGGTGGATATGATGTTGGCCTCATTCGGTCCAACGCTTGAGATATTTACCAAAAACTACCCCGTAGTTGATGATACGGGTGAAGAAGTCTCCCCTCAGACTGCCCTTGACGAAGCCAGAGGGGCAGTTCGGGATTATCTCATCGAGCAATATCTAAATGAAGGAATCCGAGATGTCGACGCCAAAACAGAGTGGTACGTCCTAGCTTGGTTCGTCTTTGAAGCTCAACGCTTCCCATATGATGAAGGAAGACGGTTGGCTGTTGGAGTGGGAGAAAACGTTGATAGCCTGAAAAAGGAGAACCGTATGTGGCGGACAAAAAGTGGAGACATAGTCCTTCGGCCACATGGTGATCGCGTTCAGGACGTGAACAAGACACCCGAAAACCGCTCAGGTAGAAAACCGGTGGACCCAGATAGTCTTTCGTTCTCGACCGCCTTAGACAAAGTCCACGCCGCGATGCACATCTACGACGCGAAGGGAGCAACAGAAGCATGGAACTGGATGAATGATCGGAATTGCGGGTCAGACCCCTCATTCAAGGCTACTCTCGAAGGACTTCTGCGGGTGCTTCCCCACGATCACGACGACTGGAAGCTAGCAAGGGACCTCGAAGCTGGCGAAACAGGTGAAATGCTGGACCTTGACCTTGACTCGTCAATATTTACCAACGATGAGGATGATGAAGATCGGCAGGGAAGTCTAAACGACTTCTAATCCTCTTGGAACGCTGAAAGAGGGGATTCCTCTTTCCGGCGTGCGACCTCATCCGGCCATCGTTCCTGAATCACGTTCAAGATTCGTCTCTCCCGTTCATCAATCGTTGCTTCGTTCCACTCCTTGTTCTCGAAGATCTCGTTGAGCATCCGGAACTTGGACTCATCGAAGGCAGCTTTCTTCTTCTCGAAGGGGTCGTTCTGATTCCCGGCGTTATCCTCGATAGTCATCAGCGCCAAATTGCCCAGCCGGTCGCTGTTCTCGTTGATGGTCTCGTGGAGGTGCTCGGGGAACTCGTCTGAAACGGTCTGTGGCCAGACGTGCTCGATCGTGAAACGGTCGTCCTCGTTGTCGACGACCTTCTGCACCTCGAAGGGGATGTTCTCCCGTTCGCGTTCTAGCGAGAGTTCATACGCATAGAGCAGGTATCGAAGCTCGTTCTTCCGGTTGGAGTCGCTGTAGTAGGAATAGACGTCGGCGTCGTAGAGCGTGTCCATCAGGGTTTCATCGTCGCAGTAGTTGTGGACGTGGTCAGCGAGCTTGTCAATGACGTCGTCGACGGAACTCGGACTGATGTCCTCTGCCTGCTTGCCCGGTTCGTTGTAGTAGAGCTGTCGGGCCAGGGGATAGGCCCTTGTTCGCCCCGTATCAGCGGCTTTCTGCTCGATCAGATACGTTCGAACGATGAACGTCTCGATCTTCTTGAGGAGACGGACGAAGTCTGATTCCGAAATGAGGTCGCGGGTGTACTGGTCGTAGGCGGTGATGAGAAGGGGGTAGAAATTCCCGAGACGGCCTACGGCGTAGAGATTCTCCAATCGTGTCTCGATACGGGTACTGTCGATTCCGTCCAGCGTAACCAGTTCCCGAAGCCGCTGGAAGGATCGCTTCAGATCGTTCGTATAGTCGATGATCTCCTCGGCGAGGTCGCCGTTGTCCGTGGCAAACGCCTTCTTGACGTGCTCGAGGTGATTCTGGTAGTACCGTTTATCGTAGCTCGTCGTCCAGTTCGCATCCCAGAGGATGAAGTGATACCGCTGGATTTGGTCTTCGTCGAGGCCGCTCCCGACATCGGTGTCGGTGATCTGCTCGATGTTCGAGTAGATCTCGCCGAAGTTCTCTTGGACGATATTGATGAGGCCCTCAGTCCGCTGTTCCTCGTCGTCCTCCCCGTCACGAGGTCCGTCATCGGTGACCAGCGCCAGCCGGTGCATCAGATAGCTCTTTGTGATTTCGAGGTCAGTGAGGCCCTTCCCCCGGTCGTTGACGGTCTGGAAAATCCGCGCGGCTTCGGCCCGCGATTCGACAACGTACGCGAGCAGATCGAGGTTCTGAATCGTCGAATAGAGGTCGGTGTAGAACTCCACCGGGTCCTCGTAATCGGTGTTTTCCGGCGGGGCGTCCTCTAGTTTCTCACGGAAGAACGACTTCGTATTCGCCAGCCGGCGTTTCGAGGGTGTGTCGAGCGTGTACTCTGCTTCGGGGTTCGAGCTCTGTGTCGATTTTTCCGTGTCGATGACATCCTCGAGGATGTACTTCTTGAAGAATTTCGCATCGTCGTCCTCCTGGAGCCGAAGTCGCTGCTGGTCAGAAGCAACGAGGTAGTTATCCAGGATGTCGACCGCGTACTCCTCTCTTCCGTGAGCGTGGAGCTGTTCCTGTAGCTCGAAGAGTAAAATCAGGAGTGTCGTGAGCCGTTGCTGTCCGTCGATGATTCCGACTTCATCGTAGAGCCCGTCATCTGATTCGTCCGAATCCTCGATCAGGAACGTTCCGATGTAGTGCGTCTTGTCGAGAGATTCGAGGAGGTCCTCCCAGAGCTCGCGGCGTTGCTTCTCATCCCACGAGTAGTTGCGCTGGTATTTCGGCACGTAGAACAAGTCACGACCGGGAACGAGGTTTTTGAAGGGTTTCTTCCCAGTTTGCATGAAACACACCTCCAAGCGGCACCGCAAAAATTCTGTGCTGCTTTATCAAAATGTACCCACTCTTTATGTTGTGGAGCAGGCATACGTCAATATCAGATGGCTAGGTCCCTCCGTGACTACGACTGGCAGTCTATCTACGAAAGCCAGCCCAGCAACGACGCAGCTCATCTAATCAAGGAGTTCTACGTCCCGGCGCTCGAACGGAGCATCCAGTACGACCGGATTGCAGGCTACTTCGATAGCGGTTCTCTCGCTGCTGCTGGGAACGGAATCGAGGCACTCGTCGAAAACGACGGCCGAATGCGACTCATCGTCGGCGCACAGCTTCAGCCAAAGGATCGGCCTGTGCTGGAAGCACTCGCCGACGACCTCGACGAGAACCTGACGGGGTTGGATGACGAAACGCTCGATCAGCAGCTCCAGCTGCTCGCCTGGCTACTTCGGGAGGATCGACTCGAGCTCAAGATCGCGGTCCCCAGCCGCGGGGAGTGGGGTATCTTCCACCCCAAAGTAGGCATCTTCCGAGATGAGGACGGGAACTGGATCTCGTTCGAAGGGAGCATCAACGAGACGGCCGGCGGCTGGACGCGGAACTACGAGCGGTTCAAAGTCCACCGCTCGTGGGACGACGGGCAAGCCCCCTACGTCGAAGGCGACCAAGAGTCGTTTAAGCAGCTGTGGCAAGACGAGCACGCCTACGTCGACGTCTACGATCTTCCGGAGGCCCTGAAAGAGGAGCTCATCGACTGGAAGGCCCCCGACAACGACGTCGAAGTCTCCCAAATCGTCGAGAAACTCCGCGAACCAAAGGCCCCGACTGACGGCGACAAAGGGCGGATCCTCGCTGACGGGGCACAAGCCCCCGGCGGCCTCCAACTCGCCGAGGAAGCGAGCACGATCGATCCGTGGCCACACCAGCGAGTCGTCTCCGATACGGCAGTCAACACGTATCCGAACTCCTATCTCCTTTGCGACGAGGTAGGTCTCGGGAAAACTATCGAGGTCGGTCTCACACTCTCCCGCCTCGGACTGACTGGCGAACTCGAGAACTCACTCGTTCTCACACCAGCCAGTCTCGCCGTCCAGTGGCAAGAAGAACTCTGGGAGAAGTTCAACATCAACGCCTATCGGTACGATCGAGGGAGTGACTACGATTACGCCTTCATCGATTCCTTCGGCCAAGAGCATCCAGTCCCGGGGACGGGTGACCTGGACATCGATGCGGATCGGCGGAACGAGGCATGGACGAACAGCCCGCTGTGGCGGTTCGCACACACTCGGAAGGATGACCCGACGCCGACTGTCATCATCATGTCCTGGCACACAGCGCGACTCACGGGCCGGTGGGACCAGGTCGCGCCCGCTGACGACGGAACCGCCCGGACGAGGGACGACATCCCGGCAAGCTGTCGCGGACGCAACCCGGACGGCCGTGAAGGCGTCTGGGACGCAGTCGTCGTCGACGAGTCTCACAACGCACGTCGTGGGAGTAACTTCTACAATCTCCTCGAACGGCTCCGCGGTCACACTCACTGCTACTACCTGCTCACTGCGACCCCGATGCAACTCCACCATCGCGAACTCTACGATCTCCTGACCCTCCTCGATATTCCCGAGGCGTGGGATGATCGCGACCGATTTGTCGAATTCTTCGAGACCCGCCAGGCGCTGTCGACCGTTATCGAAGGCGGAGCCGATCTCTCATCCCGGACATCGAGTGATCCGTCACAGGCGACTCTCAATGGGACATTTCAAGATCGGTTCAACTCCTCGATAGAGTACGCAGACGTCGTCCTCGAGGGGATCGTCGACGAACTCGGGCTGGAGGACCAAGGTCGAGGCGTCGCGAAACAGCGGCTTCTCCAGGCGTGTAACTTGGCACGAGGGTATGGCCAGGAGTACGACGACTACCGACGGAAGGTGGACGCCGCGATTGAGGAGCAAATCGATCCGTTCGGAGCGGATGAAGATACCAAGCTCAAACGGCTGCTGTATCCGGAATCAGTCCTGAATGAGGAGATGATTATTTCCTCACGAAGCGACCGTCTCGACGCCCTCGACGAACTCAGCGAGGACGGCTGGAAGGTACTCCAAGACGTACTTTCGTGGGCAACCCCCGTCGATGCCTGCATCCACCGCAATACCCGGGATACCCTTAGGAAATATCGCAAAGCAGGGCTGCTCGAAGAAACGGTCCCGACCAGAAAGCCCGAGCGACGGCGTATCGAACTCAACGAGCAAACCCGTCGGGTGTATGATCGAATCGACGAATACACCCGAACCTTCTACAAGAAGGCACAGCAGTCAACAGAGACGGAAGCCCGCGCCATTGGGTTCGTGATGACGACGTATCGCCAGCGGCTTACTAGCAGTGTATACGCGATTTCACAGAGTCTCTCTACGCGGTTGGAGAAACTTCGAACGCAGCGGAAGGTACTCGAACGGCGAAAACGAATTCGGGACGACCAGGATGAGGATCGGCAGGCGGCCCTAGACGCACTTAGCGAATACAGTGAAGACGAGATCGCCGAGTTGGAAGACGCCGGCGAGGACGTGCTGAACGTCGATCTCACCGAACTCGCACCGAGTCTTACTGACGAGGGGATCAATCTTCTCAAGGAGGAGATCGAGGAACTGGAGTCGTTCATCCAGGAGGTCAAGCAGGTCGATGACGACCCGAAGATGGATCAGCTGTACGAGGATCTCGACATGCTTGATCGGAAGGGACGGAGTCGAATCATCGTCTTCACGCAGTACAAAGACACGATGCACTTCGTCCGCCAGCAACTCCGGTGGAAGTACGGCGAGAATATCGCCTGTTACTCGGGCGACGGCGGCGAGATGTACGACGAAGAAGCAGACGCCTGGCGAAACGTGGGGAAGGAACGTGTCAAGCGAGAATTCTCCGACAACGACGGAGAGGTCGATATTCTCGTATGTACGGACTCTGCAAGTGAGGGGCTGAACCTGCAGGAATGCGGTGCGATGATCAACTATGACCTCCCGTGGAATCCGATGCGAGTGGAGCAGCGGATCGGACGTATCGACCGCATCGGTCAGGAATACGACGACGTCTACATCCTCAACTACAGCTACGAGGACACCGTCGAATCAGATATCTATGACCGACTGGACGACCGTATCGGTCTGTTTGAGTACGTCGTTGGCGATATGCAGCCGATTCTATCCAGTGTCGGGTCGAAGATTCGAGAGGCGACGATGGTAGAAGGTGCGAAGGCGGACAGCGAGGAGTATGAAGAACTCGAACGAGATATCGACCAAGATATCGAGGAACAGCAAGGTGAGGACGATCCAGTAGAGCTCAAGGATTCACTCGCAGAGGTCGACAGCGACCGACCACTACGTGAACAGGTTATCCAAGAAGCACGTCTGGACGCTTGGGAGACCTATTCCCATCCTGATCTCGGAAAAGTTGGGAACCCAAGTGAAAACCGAGACCCCGTCTTTACCGTAGACGCCGCCAAGGGAGTCTTCTTGGAGAACGAAACGCTCACCGAGGCGGGGATTCAGTTTGATCTACTGTCGCAGCTGGATTTCGAATTCGACCTCACTGAACCGGAAGATGCAGAATTCATCTACTGCCTTCAGCATCCGGGGGACGCTCCCATCACAGCGGAGGAAAGTGAGGATACCCTCGCAGCGAGCATCGCAAATCAGCACCAAGGAATCGGTGTGACCTTCGACCCCGATACGGCTGACGAGTACCCTTCACTCCGATTCCTTGCTCCGGGAAGTCCGTTGTTCAACTGGTTAGCAGCGACGCTCGTCGAAACGTCGGATCGGTTGAATCTCACCCGATCCGCCTGTACTACGAATTCTGACGGAGACATAGTCGGAACCACTGAGAAGCCGTGGGTTGTGACCGGGTGGGCCAAAGAAGATGCTGCGGACACGTCGCTCGTCCAGCTTACGGACGGTGGCTCAGTTGAGGACCGGTCAGAGACGGTGGAGTTCCTCAATCAATGGGCGCAGGAATTCATTGAGAACCGCACCAGGTCGTCGTAGCTCGGGAGATTAGAGGACATTTGCGATCCGCTCGGGAGACGCGACGGTGAGTGACCCCTCCAAGGTACCTTGGTCTTCGTGTGCTTCTACCCACTCGATTGCAGCGTCAATCTCCTCTTCAGGGACAACAAGAACCCGTTTGAATCCCGACGTCCGGTAGTCCTGAAGCTGGTTCAGTGCGTGACTCCCGTTTTCGGCGATAGCCTCCATCGTCTCTACCTCGACGATCAAGTTCGCGCTCGTGGAATCAATCGAAATGATATCGGGTTCCCCGTTGACTCCGTCGATTACGCCCTGAGGACTCGTCGATGCGGCTCCGTCTGGGTCGATATGGGAGACGTAAAGATGCGCTTCGTCACTCGTCGCTTCTTTGACTGCCGAATACGTCTCGCGGAGAGTGTCGTTGTGATCGCTCTCTCGACCAAACAGCCACCCGCCAAGTGTTGCACCGACGACTGCACCAGCCGGGCCACCAGCTGCTGCCCCAAGGGCACCGCCGATCGCCCCACCACCGAGCTGATTCTTACTCTTGTCGTCCATATATCTAGTACTTTGCTGTGGTTCCAAAAAGCCACGCTAACCAAGGTGAAAGTGTAATAGGCGGTCGTTTCGGAAAGGACTGGAACAGCAGTGATTGGCTGAGAAATTTATAGTGTTCCAGTCGAGGTATCTACATATGAGTATCCCCGATCTCGGCCCATTACGAGAATCTCTTGATGCCCGAATTGAAGAATTAGAGAAGAAACAAAAGCAACAGGAAGAGCGCCATAAAGGAGATGGAAGTACACCCGCAGTCTGGGACAAGGTCGAACCGAAAATCCGACGGGATGTCGTGAAAGACTGCCGTGGAGAGCTCAACAGTGTGAATGACCAAGATGAGCTTCTCCGAATATTGGCCGAATGGCGTCGCAATGAAAATCGGGAATGGGAGTTCAACAGGAACAGCTCCAAGGTAGAGAACGAACGAAACAGCATCAAGAAGTCTGAAATCAGAACCTGGAAGGAAGAGCTCGTAGAAGTGATTCCAGAGTCAGAATTCAAAACATGCGGGCTCTGTGAATCGCTTCAGATGCCAAAGAGTGACCGACGTCGGAGTCGGGGATTCGTTTGGGAGGGTCCGGATTGCTTCTAAGTCTCGACTCGGAAAATTCTATAATACTAACGACAAGAGAGGATCAGTATGGGAGCATCCGATTGGGCAGGCAGAATGTGTATACGACTCGAAGAGGAGTTTGAGGTCAGCGAGGATCGCGCCCTTCGAATCACAACCCTCGTTCGATTGCTTCGTGGAGAAGGATATGAGGATGTCTTTGGAGAGCACGGAAGCGACCGTCACCAGAGACTCCAGAAGCGACTAATCGACGATCTCGATAAGTCACTCCACGAGCAACCAGGCGACACAATCGAAGAGCGCTGGAACAATTTGATGGACGAGCTGAACTGCCAAAGCCGTGCTGACAAGGGCGTATACCTCATATCTTGGGAGGAACACGACGCCGATGGCTGGCAGAATCCCGGTGTCACACGATCCCGCCCGTGAGCCAATTCCGGAAGTTCCCGGAAAAACGGAGTTTCCACAAAACGAATCACGTTACAGCGTGTGGATTTCCATAGGCAGAATAGGATAAATTGAGGCGTTTCCGGAAACAACCCGGTCAGGCTTTTGTAACCTGACCCGAACTCAGTCTGTCAGAGAAAGATGATCCGCGATGCTCGCGTCCTCCGCGCCGGGTTCGTCCCTCGGGAAGTTGAGCATCGCGACGCCGAAGTCAACCACCTCTCTAGCGTCCTCGAGCCCATTACGAACGGAGAGCCCGCCGACACGGCCATCGTCACCGGACCCAGCGGCGCCGGCAAGACCTGCATCTCGAAGTTCGTTACCGAACGACTCCGGGAAGAGGTCCTCGACGTCGAGGCGACCTACGTCAACTGCTGGCGCAACTACACCCGATTCCGGACGCTCTACCAGATCCTCGACGACCTCGGCGCGACCATCGACATCCACCGGCAATCGACGCCCCACGACGAACTTGTGGACCGGCTCCAGCAGCACGACGGCCCGCGAACGGTCATCATCCTCGACGAGGTCGACCAGCTCGAAGACCCCAGCGTCATCTACGACCTCCACAGCCTCCCGCAGTTCGCGATCATCTGCATCGCGAACAAGGAAGAAGAGCTGTTCAGCCGCGTCGACGACCGCCTCGTGAGCCGGCTCCGCTCGAGCGAGCATGTCCGGATGGACAAGTACCACGACGAGCAGCTGTACGACATTCTGAGTGCGCGGGCGAAGTGGGGCCTCGACGAGGACGTCATCACCGACGACCAGCTCTATCGCATCGCCGACGCGGCCGCTGGCGACGCCCGCCTCGCAATCGGTATTCTTCGGACGGCCGCCAGCAAAGCCGACCGCGAAAATCGCGAGCGAATTACTGACGGCATTCTTCTCGACTCAGCCGAAGACGCACGGGCCCAGATCAAGCAGAAGAGCATCGATTCACTCACGCCACACCAGCGCGTCATCTACGACATCGTTCGTGAGCACGGCCCGCTCGGCCCGAGCGAGATTCACGACCACTATACGGACGAGGTAGACGATCCCCGGACGAAACGGACAGTCCGGTCCTATCTCTCGAAGATGGCTCAGTACAACCTCCTCGAGGCCGAGGGCACGAGCCGGGATCGAGAATACGCGATCATTGAGTCACCCCCTGCTGCAACGACCACTTAAAACATTCCAGAACATCGATACACTATGACCACACTCCCCACACTATTCGAGACCTTCCTGTCAGACATCCGCCCGCAGGACGAACACAATGATGCCTACAAGGAGGGCCACGAAACCCTCCGCGATCACTTGCAGAGTGACGAGGACATCGACGAGTTCTACGTTGCAGACTTTCTACAGGGGAGCTACCGTCGGTGGACGGCACTCAGACCGCAGGAAGACGAGAAATCCGACGTTGACGTCGTCTTTGTTTCTGATCTCAGCAGTGACCTTGATACCGACGTAGCGCTGGAGAAATGCGAATCGTTCCTGAAGGAACACTATGAGGGGCAGTGGGAACCGAATGCCCACTCCTACAAGATCGAGGAAGAGAAGGTGGAAATCGATCTCGTCTTGACAGCGGCACCCAGCGAAGCAACACGTGAAGCCGTCAAATCACTGGGTTCACTGGACGTAGGCACAGCCCTGACTCCGGACGACCTTTCGACGGTGGCAGAGGCCCTCAATATCTCGGCAGATGGCGACGACGAGTGGAAGGACGAACCGCTCAAGATTCCCCATCGAGATGAGAATGAGTGGGAGAATACCCATCCCCTCGCGACTATCGCCTTCACCGTTAATAAAAACGATATCACGGATGGCCACTACGTGAACGTCGTCAAGGCCATCAAATGGTGGCGGCGAACGAAGACTTCCGACGTTGAGGGGCCGACGAGCTATCCCCTCGAGCACATCGTTGGTCAGTGCTGTCCTCATGATATCGACAGCGTCGCCGAGGGCGTGACAAGGACGCTCGAAGAACTTACACGGAAGTTCAAGACCGAAGCAATGGCTGCGGAAACCCCTACCCTGCCTGCTCACGGTCTCCAGAGAACCCCCGAGAATAACGTCCTCAAACAAATCGACGGGGAAGATTTCGCGGCGTTCTATGATGAGGCAGAGGATGCCGCAGAGCTTGCACGGACAGCACTGGATGAGGAGGACAAAGAAACATCGAGAGAATACTGGTACCAGCTCTTCGGCGAGAAATTCCCTCCATTCGGAAGTGACGACGATTCTGACGATGGAGGAGAGAAAGCCATGTCAGTAGGGTCGTCTTCGCAGGTAGAGGATCCATCGGACCACCAGTTCGCCGAGTCGGACAGCTGACGTCATAAATGCCTCCCCACGAAATTACAGAAGCCATCGCAGCCATTGCCGAACGGGATGGGGTCACCGTCCTCAAAGACCCATATCGAGACGATAGCAACGGACGGTGGATTATCAAGATCAGGCTTTCTCCAGACGACTTAGAACCCCATCCGGACGTGCCACGCAAGACAGACTGGTATCTCCATCTACGGGATACGTACCCCGCCGGTTCAATTGGGATCTACCCTGCGGATCAAGAAGAGAACACCATTACCGCCACATTCCCCCACCAGAAGCTGAACGTGGCTGGGAGCAACGATACTCCATGGCGAAGAGGCGATATCTGTGTTGCTCGGTATGGACACACCCTCAGTCAAACGGGAGCCACCGGCGAACCCAGCACAAGCCGTGATCGACTCTGCTGGCAAATGGACCGAGCATTGCAGTGGTTGAGTAATGCTGCGCAAGGGGATCTTCGGAAACCGGACGAACCGTTTGAAATCCCGGCATTCGATACGAGTTCGGGGTCGGCCCCGACCATCGCATTCAACGAGACGCAGGAGTCGTTCTCAGACTGGAGGGAGACGTATGGACAGTGGGGTACGGTCAACCTCTGCTCGTTGCCGACCGCTGAAGAGACATACGCGACTGGAACGTTCAAAGACAGCGACGATGAAGTCGTCTATCGGCCACAATGGGGCGGATACGTCGATTCGAATCCTGATGTCTCTGTTTCCGGGGCGTGGGCACTGTTAGAAGAGGTTCCGATTGAACCCCCGTGGGAGGCCCCGGAGACGTGGGAAGATTTGGAAGGGGTTTTCGAGGGCACCGAGACCGACCCGTACGAACTACGGGCGAATATCAAGCCCGTCTTGGACGATGAACCGGTCAAGATTCTTCTAATCGGGTTCCCCATCCCAGCTACGGTCGACGGCGACCCCGAGATCATTTATTGGCAACCAATCGAGATACGGGAGTTCAAAGATCCGAATGACCTCTCCGGCGGATTTCGAGATACTGGAAAGGGGCCTGAGATAGCCGAACGGCGGGAAGCTGGAGAGGAACAGATCCGGTGGCTGGACTCGGACAACTGGTCGCATGAGCAACTCACCAGACGCGGACATATGACGGAGTGGTTTCTGGATCGCAACATCGTGCTCATCGGAGCGGGAGCGCTCGGCAGTACGGTTGCCGAGAATCTCGTTCGAGCCGGCTGTCAGCAGCTTACCATCGTCGACAACGACACGTATGAGATCGGCAACGTGGCTCGCCACACACTAACAATCGATGAGGTGGGGCGAAACAAGGCGACAGCAATCGCGGACCGGCTTGAATCAATTGCACCGTACGCTCAGGTGCTTGATGTGGATAGCGCCTTTCCACCGAGCGGTGAGGTGCCGGAGCCAATTAGAGAAGCGGAGGTAGTAATTGACTGTACCGCGTCACGGGGAGTTCGTCGCGCTCTTGATGCGATTAGATGGAATCACCCGGTCGTGTTTTGTTCTGCGGCTATGGGTCGGCGAGCGAACCGGTTGTTCTGCTTAACAGCTTACTCACATACCTTTCCGTACAGCGATTACAACGAAGCGTTCGATCCATGGCGGTTGCAAGAACAGATCGAATGGGACGAAGACGAGGATGCCATCCCCGAACGAGTGGGCTGCTGGCACCCAGCATCAGTTATCCGAACGGACCGGGTGATGACGTGGGCTGGGACAGTGACACGGCTTCTTGATCAGGCGACGGCATTGAGTCTGCGCGAGAATCACTTCACCGTACTCGAGACCGGTAGTGACGACGAGCTGCCGACCATTTCACAGGCCACACCTCCCTTCCAGGACGGAATAATATGGCGAGCGCCGGAATCGCCAATCACCGTACAGATTCCGGCTACGTGTCTTGAAGCGATGTATGATCGCTGTCGAAAGGAACATCCATGTGAAACGGGCGGAATTCTGGCTGGTACCGACCGTCTCGATGGACCAGCACTGGTGGTTAATGCCCGAGACCCACCGCGGGACTCCATTCAAGAACCAACTCGATTCCTCCGAGGAACCGACAAAGTCGAGGAGTGGCTCAAAGATGCCAGGGAGAGCATCGGTATCGACTATCTCGGTGAATGGCATTACCATCCCGGCGCTTCACCCGATATCAGTCGGGACGATCGAACTGCGATGAATGAAATCGCCAACGACGACGGCTACGACTGTCCGCATCCGCTACTCTTCATCGTTGGTCAGGACGAAGAGGGTCAGTTCTCGATTAACGCCTATCTATTCCACGATAGTAAGGAATACGAGCAGTTAGAACGGATTGACAACCCAGATGCTGCTTCAACTCTCAACGTCGGTGACGATATATGACTGATCCAACTGGCCGTGTATTTCTCAGCTATAAGCACGAACAGACGGACGTCGCCAACTTCCTGCAGATGGAACTGGAGCGACACGGGGTGCCGATTTGGCGGGATATCTTCGATTTGAAGCCGGAGCCACTCAGAGATGAAATCATCGACCAGTTGGAGAACCCGGAAACAGCCAGTGGAATTGCGCTCGTTAGTGAGGGCGTAGCCGACTCCGATATCATTCTCAACGACGAGTTGCCGGGGTTCAACAAACGATGGGACAGTGATGACGAGTTTTTCGTGGTCGTGGTGCCATGTCCCGATATCAGCGTTGGAGAAGCCAAATCGATACTCAACGAGGCACCGATCCTCCACGACTTTTCCGCTTGGAAAATGCTCCCCCTAGAGGCGGCCACGTCTGACAAAGCTACAGATATCGTCCAGGCCGTCTTATCAGAGCGGATCGAGCGGATAGATGGGTATTTACCGGACGGTGAGCCTCTCGAATGTTCACTTGACACCTACGAATCGCCGGCTCACGACATCGATCCAGCGATTGCTATTGACTGGTCAAGATCTTTCGAACATGGTCCACCATCCCAAGAAGTATGGAACCAACGTCTACTCCCGGCGTTAACCACGGTAACGGACTGTCTCATTCAAAACGCATCGGGCCGCCCACTCCGCTTCCGTGGCCGAACGCATCTTCCCGCTGCGTTCGCGGCCGGTTACTGTCTTCCAACCACACGTCGTATCCAAGCAACGTGGATGCAACCCACCGGCCCTGCCGGGATGGCAGAATGGACACTCGATATCGACCAAGAGGAAAGCGGGTTAGAAGGAGAGCTCCAGCGACAACCGAATCACGGATCGGAGCTGGCGGTGCTCGTCAACATCGCTGCCGATGTGCAACCGGAGATAGACCAAATGCATAACGACCTTCCGGATTTCAACGGTATTATCAGATTAACACCGGAAGATGGGCCTGGTGTGGAATTGTCCCCGGCACAGGCAGCCCATGCTGCAGATGTTTTCCGTACCAAGGTACGAGACGCAATCAAAGAACTGCCAAAAACATCGACTATTCATCTCTTCATAGCTGGCCCGATGGGGCTCGCCTTTCTCTTCGGGCGAAACACAAACACTCTTAGACCGATCCAGACCTACCTCTACAGCAAAGACGAGGGCCGATACTATCCCTCTGGTCGATTACAGAATCATTCACTTTCAGACGGCTCAGACACCGCCTCAGAAGATCAATAGCAAATCAGTGCCCATTACCAGAAGAGCATCGACTCGATCATGCCGCACCAGCGCGTCTTCTGCGAGGTGATTAAAGAATTGGTAGGTCGTGTTTTGTTGACCGAGAGAATGCACCCCGTGATTTATTACTGCAGGAGCGATTATGTCCTACTATGAGCGCAAAGGGCCAGCTCCGTCGGTTCGAGAACAGGGCGCAGTTGCTGCGCCATATCTCTGAGGAGACCGGCACGGACATCGACACGCTTTGGGACGAGTACGAAGCCCAGGTCGAATAGAGCCCTTTGCAGTTTTTGACGCGTGGGCGACGATACTGATCTCGACTTATCGTTCGCAATAGACGCAGAGACAGTCTCTCTGAGCCCTATCGGGGAATATCAGGTTCTCGATCTGGAAGGGCCGGTCGTCATCGTTGGAGATGCGTCGTACCGCGTTGTTCCGGTCGGTGAAAAATCAGACCTGTCAGAAGATGTCCGGGAACTTGGCGTCGACGAGATACGTGCTGCACTCAGCGAGCTCGCTGATAACGACGACTTTCAGTCAATCGTAGACAATTGTCCGACGAATACGCCGCTCGTCTACGACGACATCGATTATTTGACTCGCCATCTCCCCACAAATTCGCTCCAGAAGTGTCAGAAGCTGAGTGAGAGCACTCCTTTCGATAAGGAATTACTCCTCCAAGTTGCATACGTAGAACGCCAAAACTCTCTAGTCGGGCACTCAGACAACGTCCTCGAGTATTATCTCGAACAGCGTGCTGAAATCGCTGAAAAACTCCGCTCCACCGACGAGATCGACAGCGACGTTGAGCGGTCATTCTTTTCGTATCTACTCCTCGCCTCGGCACTCATCGAAGAGTTAACGACAGAAACTGTCCTCAACGAACTCTTTCGTGAAGAATCTCGTCTCGACAGCATCACAGAGCACGTTCGGAGTATGGGGCACGCTAAGCGATTAGAGAAACTCTGTGATATCCAAATACTGACCGGGGGTGATCACGGATCGCTTGTCGAGGTCAAAGAACGTAGAAACAACCTCGTCCACGACGCGCAGAAACGTGCAGGCCTTGACGAACTCGAATCGCGTCGTGAAGTCGCACAGATCCTCGAGAAGACTGATCGATGTGCGTCCGTGCTACTGACAATCTCGGGAAAGAACATCGAGTCAGTCATCGCTAAGCGAGGGTGTGATCCCTATATCGAACACGCTCAATCTGAGGCTGTAGCCGACACAATCACGACCTGGGAACAGGAGTATCCAGAGCGCCTATCGAGACTTCACGACTGTGAAAGAGCGGCCCTCGAAGAGATTCGCTGGGATACCGAAGAGAGTGACCCTGGGAACAACATCACGGAGGGATTCACGTTTGATGGATTTGATAACGAGGAGCTGTATGAGATACTGATGGAGTTCGTCGGTGATGCCTCAAAGGCGTTCCTCGACCGTATTGATGCCGATGCGAACGAGAGCAATCTCAATCGCTTCGATTTCGCATTGATGGTGCTGCTCTGTGCTGGTCACAGTTACGAGGATATTGCCCGCTGGCTGGAGACTGACGAAAAGTACGTCCAGCGGAAGGAGAACGTGATAGCTTGGAGAGCTTCGAAGTTCGAGAAGGATTTGGTAGAGGAGATCCCCCGCCCAGAGGGCCCAACGTGGCCATCTGACGCGGAAACAGATGATCAGGATAGTTGCTAGCCTGATAACAGACGGGTCATCGTCGCATAGTAAGTGATTCTCTCTCAGCGGAAGGCACAATTGGACAAGACCGAGCGTAAGCATCTCGAAGACCGCCTCACGGCAGAAGGTACCATCTGGGATCGAGAGTACTCGCTCGTCGATCCGGCAGCTGCGTCGCCGATGCAGTGACCGTGACTTCGTCAGCTATCCGGAACTGAACTCACCGAGACCCGATCGCTCGTGGTCCAGCGGATCGATGACCTGAGGATCGTCGTTGCCGGGGTTGTTGACCCGCGTCGATATCTCGTAGGCGTCTAGGTCGTCCTTCGGGAGGACGACCGGCATCCGGTCGTGGATGGACTCCATCAGGTCGTTCGGCTCCGTCGTGAGAATCGTGACGCACGAAATCGTCTCGTCGTCGCCCTCTCAGACGTCCCAGAGCCCCGCCATCGCGAACGCGGGGTCGTCCTCGCGAAAAATCCGATAGGGCTGTTTCGACCCGCCGTTCGGCGATTTCCACTCGTAGAAGCCTGACGAGGGGACGAGGCAGGGACGTGATTCCCACGCCCGCTCGAAGACGCGTTTCTCGTCGGCAGTCTCGGAGCGAGCGTTGATGATGCCCTCCTCGGGTTCGTCCGCCCAGAACGGAATCAACCCCCAGTAGTAGGCGTCGATCTCGTCTGGAGCCTCGTTCGTGATGATGTGGAGGTCGTCGCCAGGCGCGATGTTGTATCGGGGTGTGTACCCGCCGTCCGCAACGACCTCGGCGTCGAAGCGAGCCTCGAGGTCGGCCTGGTCGATGAAAAGCGAGTTTCGGCCACACATACATCCGGGTCCGACCGGGAGAATCTTCAACGTATCTGGAAATGTGAAGGGCTGGTTCTGTTGCACCCTCGTTTGATTGTAGATTTGGGTATGGTCGGTAAGTCCAGAGGAGGTATACAGCAACTCGCCGCTGTTATTCGCTGGAGGGACCGAACGCACTGATAAGGAACCCGCACCAACTTAATATAAGAACCAGACAGGACCTATATCATGGACGAGCGGTTCTACGACGCATATCAGCGAATCTGGGAGCTACCAAGGACCGGCGAAGTACGTGTCCAAATGGGACAAGAATCTGCATTCAAAAAGAACCTTTTCGGAGCCATTCGGGATCTCGGACTCGACAGAGACCACCACCGAATCACGAATAGAGGTCTCTACAAGAAATTTCACGAAGGACTCATCAAGATAGCCGAAACACACGGAACAGACCTCACCGAAGACGAGTTGAGCGGTCATTTTCAGACCAAAAAGAGTGGCATTTTCTCGAATTGGTTAGGGACTCCACCGGACACGTACAAGCTTGTATTCCCGATAATGATTCGGAGCAAGCATTTTCCAGATGAAGTCGAACTCTACGAGTCGAAAGCAGAGCAAATCGACGAAGATCAATGGGAAAATCATCTCATAGTGGCCGAAAATGACGATGATTCGAGTTTCGATTCCTTTCTGGATGAACTTCCGAATGACTACTCGGACCACCCGTTGAAACGGCGTGAGTGGACCTTCTTGATGGTCGAAATGAAAGCCCGAGACGAGTTCTACGCCCTACACAGGGTCTCGGAACTCGTCGAATCCCGCTTCGCTGAAATAAACTTCTTCGATCAGCTCTGGGCCGCAGGTATGCCGCAACCGGGGAGTTCAGATCGTGCTCCCTACGAGAAATGGACCCGTCATCAAGAACCACCGTTCTACCTCATATTCCAAGACGGGGATTTCGTTACGTATCGTCCGATGGATTTCGATTATCGGCGGTCGGTTGGTCGGTTCCATTTTAACCACGCAGACGATGTTGATGAGATCAGCGACATTCCGACGTTCGACTATGATGCTGACAAGGGAACCTACGAGGGATATATTGTCAGTGCGCTACTCGCGTACCAAGACGGTATAACCGAACGATCTGTTCGGCAATCTTTCTTTAGTTTCTGGAGAGGCATCGAAATTCTTTCGAATACCAGCGATTATTCGAACGCCAGTGACTTCGACAAGATGGTTGACCGTGGTGAATTCGCGCTTTCCTATCACCACGACATGGACGACTCGCTTCGTCCCGAATTGAAGCGAGCCATCGAAGAGATAGAAGAGAAACGCCACGAACTCGTTCATGAAGGGCTAAAGACCGAGATTCATCAAGGTCATCGGAATGGTGCGAAATTACTACTGGACGGGTTGTTACTCCTATACATCGACAAATACGGGCAGTGGGATCTCAATGACATGTCCTCTTTTCTCAAACACGGGGTCGAATATCAAGAGAAGGTCCAGTTCCTTACAACGCTGCTAACGGACCTATCGTAGAGGCGCCCAGAACGATCATACATTTTCATCCTCGAAGAAGACCCCTGGCTCGTCAGGGATTTCACCGCCGTCTTCGTGGAGTATTTACCAATTTGAGTCCACGCAAGATGACGACTGAGTTGTGACCAATTCGCAAGCCTACTTATCGACTGTTTCACCGCAGAAGGTTGGTGACCGGGAGAATTTCTACAGAGCCAGCTCTGAATCGTGTGATTAGAGCTCTGTCGGTAGCAGAAGCTCACAGAGAACAGCTGCTTGGTCAAGAAGTGCGTCGAAGAGCCGTTCAGTCGGTCGATACAGCGCGTGGTGTTCATCAACAGAATATGGCGTTTTCTCATCATCTGTGTGTGAGAGAAATCCGCACTCGAGAAGCGGAGCAAGGGTAGTATCCAGCGCAGTTCCGGAACGGCCAGATTCGACTTCGAGCGTGTGTCGAGAGAACTCAGAAAGGAACCGCGTACAGCAACTCAGGACGTGAGCACGTCGATCAGCGAATAGTTCGTTGAGCGCAGTACGATGGGTGCGTGTCCAATACTCGTCGAGTTTGACGTATGTGCGAACGATAGGGGAAAGCTCGTTCACGGAACCAGTAGCATGGACGATGCCAAGGTCGTTGAGCGCATGTTGGTCTTTGGTGTCCAGAGACTCGCCGAGGGGATGGAGAACAGTTTGAAGCGCATCGTGGTACCGTGAAGTGAGGAATTCCCCGGCAACAACGTGGGCGTTCACGATATTTCGAGTTGGGTGCATTGACTCGTGGTGATCGGGGTTTCGGTGGTCGACGTGGGTTCGTGGGTAGCTCATAGAGCACCTCTTCCAACGTGGCGTTTAGCATTAACATTCCGAGCAGTCAGGCCCGAGACTGCAGCCGTGTGGGTTTAACCAACACGCCGCCGTCAATACGGCCGGATGTTGGTTAACACGAACAACGCTCGATTCAGGAACTATTCTCGGAAGCGGGATCCAAACAGAGACTACTCGGGGCTGTGCCGGGATTGGAGGGAATCAAGTCGAGTTCCCTGAAACGCGGAAGCAACACGCCGCGGCTTATCGGGAATGTAGACCTTTAGTCGAGTATGGAAGGAACACTCAATGTCGAACCGATTGGCGGTGGACCAGCCAACTCGGGGCGCAGACCGCAATCGGTCCCTTGCTGACCAGGCCGATCCGGCTACGGACGAGATGCTGCTGCCGTAGCTCGACGACGGCATCACGCTGCTCGACGTCGAGGGGAGCCGCGGCGTCCCTATCCTGCAGTCGCTCGTGCTCGACCACCTCCTCCTGCACGATGGGCCCGCCTTCTGGGTCGACGCAAACGGGCACGTGACGACGACGACACTCGCCAGATCGCGCCCAGTCAACGGTTGCTCGATCGAATCCACGTGGCACGCGGATTCACCGCCTACCAGCACTACGGCGCCGTCTGTGATCTCCCGGCAGCGGTGAACAAAGCAATCCGGATGCCACCGCCGATGCCGGGGCGGCCGGTCGACGGGCCCCAGGCCGAACGAGGATACGGTACCCCACACGCCCGCCGTCATCGTCGCGCCGGCGGTCGACACCCAGTACCGCGTCGACGATACCCTTGGCGAGCCCCACGCGAAAACCCTCCAGGCCCGAACCCTCGCCCGGTTAACGACCTACGCCAATGGGTGCGACAATCCGGTGCTCGTTACGAGAAACGAACGAAACGAACAAAACGAATCAACCGAGCCAGTCGCGACGGCCGCCGACCACCACCTGGGGGGCGAGCAGACCCGGTTGGGGCCACGTGTCGTCGACGTGGGGGACAAGCGTCTCGAAGGTCGTCGCCGACGACACCGATTCACTCTATTCTATTGGCAGATAACCGGCTACTTAAACACTCTACGAGGGGACCGCTTCTGCTGATTAGATGGAGTTCTTGGGCCAATAGAACCCTTGATTTGGTACAATAGATTGTAGGCTGGGTGTTTGTAGACGCCCTTCGGGACGCCCGAGGTGGATGCGTCGGCTGAGAAACCGATGTCGGACAGCACGAGCATGCTCTCCTCTCACCGGGAGATGGTGTAGGAGTAGAAGAGAGTCGCGAGGATCTGGTATTGGCTGTTCGTCGAGGCTAACGGGGGTTTCGGCGGTCGAGTTCTTCGTTGACGTCCGAGAGAATTTCTCCGAGACGCGTCTGGAGTTGTTCGACAGAGAGTGGTGGTGGTTCGGCACCACCGGTGTGGAGTTCGTCAGCGAGCGCGATGATGTCCTCGGTGAGGTCTCGGCGGACTTCTCGTCGGTAGATTTGTTCGCGGGCATTTCCGTCGATACTGATGAGTTTGCCACACGCAGGGCACTGCCAGTCAAACATGGTATCGCTCGAACCGTAGCGACGAGCATCGACCTCTTCACCACAGTGAGAACACATTGTTGACGGCATGGTATGGCCTCGCTGGAGAGTCCGGGGGAGTGCACAAAAGCGGCTAGGGAGGGAAGCCTCCAATCTCGATACTACCGGTTTCGTTAGCTGAACTGAGGCGCTAAGCCCCCTTCCTCAGCGAGCGCCGACCGAAGGGAAGGCGCGAGCAGGGAGGGGATACAGCGCCACAGGGTTTCCATACACTCTACGGTTGCAGGCCCACAGACCCACGCAGTCACAACGTTATTGTAGTAGGGTAGCAGAGTATTGTCTGAACCTAATGGAATACGATCTCGACTCGGGAGCGCACTCGACGTTTTCCCTGCACTACCACCTGATACTCGCCACAAAGTATCGGCGCGGAGTGCTAACCGAGGAGCGAACCCAATTCATTCACAAGGTCATCAGCGGGTTCACGGACAACTACGGCGTCGAACTGACGAACCTCGACGGCGAGGACGACCACGTACACATCCTGTTTCGAGCGAAACCAACCACAGACCTCGTGAAGTTCATCAACACGGTCAAAGGCGCGACAGCCCGCCGTATCCGCAACGAGTACGCGGACGAACTGAAGACTGAACTGTGGGGCGACTCGTTCTGGAACGATTCGTACTGCCTCATCTCGACGGGACAGGTATCGCTGGATGTGCTGAAACAGTATGTCGAGAACCAACGCGAGTAGAATGTACTACGCCTACAAGTACCGTCTCAAGCCGTCCGACGCCCAGCGTGAGGAGCTGGACCGCCACCGAGACATTTGTAGGCAACTCTACAACCACGCTCGCTATCGGTTCAACGAGATTCCGGAGAGCGCGGGGACCCTCAACCAACGTGTCCGCTCCATCCGGGACGAACTTCCTGCCCTGAAAGAGTGGTGGGACGACCTTTCGGACGTGTATTCGACGGTGCTTCAGACCACCGTTATGCGAATCGAGCAGAACATCAAGTCTCTCGGAGAACTCAAGAAGAACGGCTACAACGTCGGTCGGCTCAAGTGGAAGCCACCGCGCGAGTTCCGTAGTTTCACGTACAGTCAGTCTGGCTTCAAGCTCGACAAGAAGGGCGGTCAGACTGTCCTGTCACTCTCAAAACTCGCGGACATACCGATTCGGCTTCACCGCGCCATCCCCGACGACGCGAAACTCAAGCAGGTCACGGTCAAGAAGGAACCGACCGGCGAGTGGTTCGCCACGTTCGGCGTCCAAATGGACCGCGAGCCACCCGAACCGCCTGAGAATCCCGAGCGAGTCGTTGGCATCGACGTGGGGATACTCAAGTACGCCCACGACACCGACGGCACGGCGGTTGGGCCGCTCGACCTCTCCGACGAGCGCGAACGCTTGGAGCGTGAGCAACGGACGCTCTCGCGGAAGGAACAAGGGTCGAACAACTACGAGAAGCAACGGCGGCGGGTCGCAGAGTGTCATGCCGACCTCCGACGGAAGCGCCGCGACTTCTTGCACAA
Source organism: Haloglomus halophilum (assembly GCF_024298885.1). Classification (GTDB taxonomy): domain Archaea; phylum Halobacteriota; class Halobacteria; order Halobacteriales; family Haloarculaceae; genus Haloglomus; species Haloglomus halophilum. The sequence continues at coordinate 101,921 of NZ_CP101168.1, read as the reverse complement.
ACTCTCGGCGTACTACGCTCGGGAGTACGACCTCGTGGCGGTCGAAGACCTGAATGTGAAGGGGATAATGGAGTCGCCGTCGAACAGCCGCAACACCGCGTCTGCGGCGTGGCGGACGTTCCTCTCGTTGCTCGAATACAAGTGTGAACGAGGGGGGACGCACTTCGTAGCGGTGGACCCGCGAGGGACGACCAAGGAGTGCGCGTCGTGCGGTGTCTCGACGGAGAAGCCGTTGTGGGTCCGTGAACACTCCTGTCCCGCCTGCGGGTTTGAAGCGGACAGGGACGCGAACGCGGCGTGGAACATTCTTTCTCGCGGCCTCGAAGATGTAGGAGTGGGATACTCCGAATCAACGCCTGTGGAGACTGCGCTCCCTGGGGATACACCTGTGTCTGCAAAGCGCGTCGTTGAAGCAGGAAGCCCTACCCTCAAGGAGCGAACGGCGTCAGCCGTGAGCGAGTAGGGTAGGGTAGTTCACAGCTCTTCCCACGCAAGCGGCATGGACGGGCCGGCGAGACCGCCTGGCTCGTGGTCATGGACAAGGTCTAGCAGTCCCCTCGACGGTGTCCAGACAGAGAGCGTATCGGTCATCGTAGTCGTTGATGTCATGGGCTCAACCGGCGGGGTCTGCCCTAGCTCGGGTGTTGACTCCGGCTTTGATCCTGTCTCGGATGGACGCTCGCCAGTCTCCTCGTAGATCGCATCGATTCGATCGGTGAGACGGCGGATGATTCCTGCCCGATTCCGATTCGCCCGCTCGTGTTCGAGATACTGCTCGACGGTCTCGATGGCTTCCATCATCGGGATTGCGGGTGTGATTACCCGGAAATTTGCGGTGTCGAGAAGTTTCTCAGGTGGGAGCTGTTCGAGCAGGGGTTCGTCGTGGCTCATGAGTCGACGTTGGATTCGCCATCAGCTTCGCGGGTGATGTCAGCTCCGAGGGCGGCAGCGACCTCCGTTTGTGGAGTCTTCTGCCGGGGTGTCTCAAAGCGTCCCCACTCGGTGAGGTGTGTACAGGCGTCGTCGACGACGTGTTCGATTGTTCGGCGAGTTGAGACGGTGTCGGGTGGCGTCTCGACGAGCGTGGCAAGTTCAAGACCGTCGTCGAGCCGGATGTGTGGGTGTATCTCGTAGAGTGCTTTGACAACGGCCTTCGCGAGTGCGTTCGGCTTGAGTTGGTCGGGGTTAGTGAGGCGACTGGCGACGATTGCGCTGAGGTGTTGCACGCGGCGAGCGGCAGCAATGCTCTCATCAAGACTGTCGGCGGCTTGTTCCTCCAGGACAGGGTGACTGCGAGTGGTTGTATTCATCGGGAGATTCCCTCCGCGGACTCGGGGGCGACAAACGGGCGGTTCGTGGCTTGCTTGTCCTACATAACATTATACCGCTCGAATGTAATGTAGGAAGCGTATGCCGGACCAGGTGGCGACAGTCGACGACACTGCAACCGAGGGGGCCGTCGTCCTCCTCACGGACGGTGGGGATGACGAGGAGCTGCCGCCTCCCCCGGAGGGGATGCCGAAGTACCTGTGGGAGCCGCTACAGAAACAGACCATCGGTGGATTGGAGTCGGCTATCGAGTACGCGGAGGAACTCCTTGAATACAAGCAGCGGCCGGTAGCGATGTCCTCGACGTCAGATGCGGGGAAGACCGTGGCGGAGAAGCCGGCGAAGGATCTCGCTCGCGAGCAGCAGCGGGAGGCCAAAGAAGAGTTCTTGGAGATGAGCTCGGATGAGCGAAAGGCGCTCTCGGACGACCAGTTGGCGCGATATGGGCACGTTCAGATTCGGAAAGTTCCGTGTGGGCCTCGTTGCGATGGCTGTCCGCATGGGCCGTATCGCTTCGTCGTTCTCCGGGATACCAAAGGCGAGGTAACGACGAAGTATGCGGGGAAAGCAAGAGAGTAAAGGACAGAATCGAGTGTTGATCAGTAGTGGACATCGACGGGCGTGACGAACCACTCCTGGTCGTGGTCGGTGGTCTCGCCGGTCGAAATCTCAGTAACAGTAGTTGGTAATACGATTTCTTTATTCAGTGTCCCGAGTGCAACTGACTCGGTTCTTCCCCGATACATCTGCTACAAGAACAACCCGTCGAAGAAGTCTAAGGTTTCTGAGGGCTCGGCGCGGATGTTCGCCTCGTACGGGTCGTCTTCGATGGCCTGCATCAGCCGCCCAGCGGTGAACGGGTGGTCCCCAGCCAGTTCCTTCCCAGTGTCGTGAGCGCGGACGACGTTCGCCGTCACCCAGAGGTTGTAGAGGTGCGCGGCGAAGTTGAAGTACCACGTTCGCATCGTCGCCGTCGTAGACCGTGATTTCGGAAGGAAGTCCTCCTTGATGACGCGGAAGCCTGTCTCGATGCCCCACCTCGAACGGTAGTCCTCGGCGATTGACTCGGCCGTTTCTCGCGTCATCGGCGCGTTGGTGTAGAGCAGGTTCACCATGTCCGTCGGATCGTCCGGTTCGGACTGCTGAAGCCGCTCAGCCTTCTGTTTCGGAAGCGCGACCATCCAGTGAGCATCGTCCGGGTAGTCGGCCACGCCGTAGCGCATCTGTGGTGAGTCCGCGCCGCCCTCGGCGACCTGCCGCATCAACTGGTCCACGTCCTCAGCCCCGCGCCGGGCCTGCATCACGAACGTCACGCCGAATTGCTCCAGCACGCTCGCCACGTTCCCCTGATAGAACCCCGAATCGAGGTACGCCCGGTCGACCGTGACGTAGTGATCCGCGAGCCGGAGCAGTCGCCGGATGTAGTACGGGACGTTCGACATCTCCTTCACCGGAAGCACCAGCAGCACCAGCGGCGCGTCTCCACCGACGTACGAGACGGCTCCTCGGGCGGCCCGCTGTTCAAGTACGATGGCGGCAACAGCGATGCGTGCGTCGCTGGCCTCCTCGACAAGAATCTCTACCTCGGCGGGTGTGCTGGGAACACTGCAGAAGCGGTCAGGAACGGCGTCCCGGGCTACTTCCTGACGTGAAAATTCCACAAACTCTTGTAATAACACACAGGCACCGAACCATGCAAAAGGTAACTCTAGCGGTGATTGGCGTAGCCGTTGCCTCTGTAGCCGGTGGTGGCATGCTGTACGTGGCGGAACTGTCTGAAGGGTCTACCACGTCCCCCCAAATCGGATTCCAGCCGGAGTATTACCCGGGGAACGAGTCGCTGCGACTGACGAATCTTGGGAACGATAGTATCAGGCCAACGAGCGTGACCGGCAAACAGCGCGCTAAACTCTATATCGTGGTTGAAGGCCCCGGCGACCGTGAGCGGCGAGCCAGGATCACAGGCGGCGAACGCACGTCTGACCGGGGACTATGGGTGGATGACGCCGAAGATGCGATTCGGAACCAAACCTCCGCTGGGGACAGTGTTCTCATCGTTTCGGACGGGACAGATATCGACGGGGACGGGAAGGCGGGGATTGAGCCGGGAGAGTGGGTTAATGTGCGATATTTCGAAATCGAGTACGACGAGTGGACCGGCCCCGAACGGAAGACTCACACACTCTACTCGGTGAGAGTCTGCCAGCCACTGGCTACCGGGACACCGACCACCTCCACGTCTCCGAGGTCCGCGTGTGCGTCCGTCGTGACCACGCGATGATACCCGCGGACCAATCTCTCTGTTTACAACGGCGACCACAAGAGCACGACCGCCGAGACAGCACACGAGCGGTGGCTCACCAGCACGTGGCGGCGTTGTTCAGCGAGGCCGTCGCCGTCCCCCTACACGTCGCTGAAATACCTCGGGGACCGGCCCGTCGAGACCGCGCGGAACGGGCTGGCACGAGTCGGCTCACACTCGCGCTTCGGCTTCGGCGAACTGCGTGTCATCCCCGTTGATGAGACTGACAGAAACTAGATAACCGAGGGCCAACGAGCCACTAATGGACACCACGACCACAGGCGAATCCCCGGCTAATCATTCAGTATCAGACGTGAATAAAGAAATCGTATTACCAACTACTGGTAAGGAGTTGGTCGTACTCCGAGGGGGTGCGGATGGCCGTTCCGTACTCGTCGTAGAGGTAATGACATCCTCCCCGGCGTAAACGCCGGGGTTTCCTCGCGCTGGGGGTATCGGTTACCGACCCACGGAGGCAACTTGCGGGTTCGTATGCTCCTCGTTGGGAACTGAGCGTGATGACTCTGACCAGTTGTGGTCGTCCCACTTGAGGCATACAGGCCGTGCCATCGGCCGTGCTGCTGTCGTCTGCCGCTTCAGGAACGTCTCCGACGCCGTGAGGTCCGCGTGGCCATCGAAGCCACACGGACACGTCAGCGAGTCTCGGTGGCGCGTCGTCCGGTCAGTTGACCCGCACTGTGGACACTCTTGGGACGTCCACGCCTCTGACCGGATTTCGACGGTCATACCGTATTCCTCGGCGGTACACGCCAGCCGGTCGATGAACGCTCGGAACGCCCAGAAGTTGTGCGTTTTCTCGTTGGCTCGAACCGACCAGTGCGTCTCCAGCACGTCGGTCAGCGCCCCGACGTACACCGTCGAGACGCCCTCGTCGTACAACCGTTCGATGAGGTCGCGGCAGAGCGCATCTTGAGCGTGGTCGCGCCGCTTCGTTCGGCGTCGGTACAGCGAGCGTATCCGGTGACTGCTGTATCGCCCATCCTCCAAGAGCGACTGCAACCGAGCAATTTCTCGCGTCGTCGCACGGAATCGCTCGAACAGGTCGCGGCCTTCGTACAGGTATTGCTGACCGGTCGTGGTCGTACAGGCGACGAGGGTGTTCGCACCGATATCCAGGGCGGCGGTTTCGCCCGCCAGTGGGTATGCCAGTCGAGAATCGTCGATGGTGACCGGCTGAAAGGCCCTGAACATCTGTGCGTGTTCGTCGTAGAACAACTCCAACCGGCCCTGCTTGTCGTACTCCTTCCAGTTGGGGTCACCCCGGACTTCGGGTCGGAGGCGTTCCCGTTGGCCGAGTCCGTACTCGTCTTTCAGGTCTTGCCCGACGAGTATTTCGAGGCGGGAATATTCGCCCCACTTGACCGAGTACGACGTGTTTCGGATGTACGTGCGGAGGTCGCGGCCATCTTCGGCGTTGCCCCAGTATCCGGGCTTGCCGTTGGCCTCGCCCTTCTTCTGGAGTGCGAAGAACGACCGCCACGCCTCGCGGCTCTTGCGCTCGATCTGTTGCACAGTCGAGGCACCGAGAACGCCGCCGTAGCGCCCGCGATACTCGCTGATGTCCCAGACGTCGCCGTCCGGGTCGGCGTAATTCTCGCGGCGCTCGTAGGTGATCTCGTTCCAGAGCGCGGCAGAAGCGTCCAACAGCCGTCGGAGGAGTTCCGCGTCCGCGTCGGACTGAGGAACCACCTCGAACGTGCTGGTCCGCTTCATCGAACCGACGGAGGGCGTAGCGGTAAGTATATACTCGCCATCCGGGGTGAAAGTGAACGCTGGGAGATGCCCCAGACAGAGCGGCGACTGTGGTTGTTCTGGAGATATCGGATTCACGCCCCCCTGAAGGGCGGGACTCTCTCCTTGAATCAGGTAGTCTGAGCTGAGTTGGTGGGTCCGTCGGACTGGGCTGTCAGGGGTGTCGGGACAGTCAGAGGAAGAGTGCGAACGCGGTGTCGTCGGCGTCGATGCCGAACAGTGCCCCAGGGCCGTTACCCTCGGGATCGGCCGAGGGATACAGCAGGATGCCGGATTCGAGTTCGATAGCGGGTATCGAACTCCCGTGCTGGGTGATCCAGCCTTCGCGGTCGAGTTCGGCGGGGGTCATCTCACGGATGGCGACGATACGCTGTCCTTCGATCTGGTCGTCTGTGTTGGATTCCATATTGGGATGGCCTCCACCGTGCAGGGCCGGACAAACGAGCGTGAGCTAGCCGCTCGTGGCTCCACTCTCATTGTCGGTCTACAATCCTGTCGTCGGTGTCCTCACCGGTATAGCGACCGACGGCGTCGAGGTAGGGGAAGGCGACGATATCACCGGCACGAAGAGGTCGTATCACTCTGGACTCGGGGTGTCCGTGGGGCACGATTCCGGGGTGGTGCTACGTGCTCGCCCAGCCGAAGAACAGGTACGTGTCGTCCTCGATATGGATGCAGCCGGCGGGTCCCCACTTGCTATCGATGCGTGGGTCCTGTTCCTCGATGAGCTGGCTGGCGTAGTCGTCGGGGTCGGTGTCACCGACTTCGTCGGCGGGAATCTGAGTGAATGATGTCTTTTCGGCGATAGTACCGGTGTAGCCGGCGTGTCCGTGGAGGTACTTGGCATCCGCGACGGCGTTTCGGAAGGCAGTGTCGGCGTCAGTGCCGCTGACCCTGGTGAAGAAAGTGTGTGCACCCATCAGTCGAACCTCACGTTCTCGCTCTCACACTCGTCACACCAGCACGAACGGGTCTCGAACTGCTGATGTTCGCTCTTGGTGAACTCGCCGTTGTCGTAGATGCGGAGTTCGGTTGCGTCGCCAGCGTGGACGAACACGACGGAGTTGCTGCAGTCGAGACACTCGGGCATCATCGCCCCTCCGTGGTGGTGTCCGCGTGGTCGGTAGGAACGAGGTCGTCGTAGGTGCGGTCCTTTCCGCACCCGACGCAGAACACGCCGTTCTCGCCGATATCAGCCCCCGTGATGGGCCCATCTTTCGATGCTTCGACGTCCACCTGTCCGTTCGGGAAGCGATGGACGCCGCCGAACTGGACCTGGTGGATAATCCACGAGAACCGCTCGCCGCCACACTCGGGGCAGGCGAGGAACTCCGAGGTAACCGAGTTCGTGCTCATCTGAGGGCCTCTAGGCGGGCGTCTCCGAGGCTATACTGATCGATGAGGCCAGCGGCGTCGAGGGGGGCTCGAACGAGGTTAACGCCGCTGCGATAGGCGTCGTGGTTGGTCGGGGCAACGATGTCGAGGACTACTTCGATGGTTGCGGGGGCGAGTTCGCGCACATCACGGGCTACGACGAACTCGTCGGCGACTTCTCGATTCGTGTTCTGAAGCGTGAAAACGACTGCTGCTTCGTAGATCTGCTGATCGGTGGTACTGCTGGTGGTTGCCATGTCGGGATTCTTCCTCCACCGACTCGGGAGGCACAAATGGACCCGATGTGCCCCTCGCCATCTAGAGTGTAGGGCTACGAGCGAATTGTTGTCCCTTAGGCTCTGTTGAAATCCTCTGTAGCTGATGGGAACGGCGTGCTGACTATAGAGGATGAATTCAGCAACCCTCCGAACCATATTTTACTCGCTCGAAACTGAGTCGAACCGCTACAGCGTTTGGACGGGCCTATCTGTAATGGAGGTAGATGATGGAGACTATCGCAACCGCCAATAGAAGCCACCAAATGGGCCCGATGGCCTCGAAAGTATTCACGTCATCAACAACGAGCGTTGTCCGTGTTGGCGTAGTCTGGAGGGCAAACATACTGCTACGGGGTCACCTGCGGATAAGTACTTTCTCCGTTTGCAATGGTCGGTATAGGTAGTCCGCTCGTGGCCGACTCGCGCGTTGTATGCAGCACGGCTTCTGAAACCTATCGCTGATTGAGGATTTCAACAGAGCCGGTCATTGGGTATGAGCGGACCGAAATTCTGGAATTCTTGCGAGTCGACGGCTCTGAGGTAGTGTGTCCTACTCGGACGATGAGGCGTCCGCGTTCTGGTGTTCGTCCGTGTCGTGGGTCTGACGGCGCTGCTGGGCCTCGAACATGAAGCGTGCGCTGGCTTGCTGGCCATCGAGCGTGCGCTGGTCGACGTTCGTATCGGCGAAGAGGGTTCCTTGTAGGCCAGGGGCGTCCTGGAGCGGGTCTTTCGCCCCGGCGTTGCGAGACCGGATAGCCGACGGTGGGCGGTCGTCGATGAATTCGTCGCTGCCGCCGGTGTCGATCCGGGAGGTTCGCTGGCGGGTATCGACGTTCACGCCGTGGTGGAAGAGCGTGGTCTCGAAGGGTTCGTCGTCGAGTGCGAGCAGACCGTGTTCGTCGACTGTGTTCTTTTCGACCGCCTCATCGTCAGTCTCGGTGATGAAGACGGCTTGGTGATGGATGTCGAAAGAGCGTGCTGGGTCTGGAGCGCTGTCTCCGCTGCTGGATGTCTCGGTACTCATGGCTGTAGTTGGTCGAATCTGGTCGTAGTGGTCGGGTCGTCGGCCTCGTTCCGAGGTGGGAGGCGACGTCGCCTACCGTGCGACCCTGCACTTCGACGGGGGCCACAAACCGGGCTGTGGTGAGGAGGACGGAGGGCAGCTCGCGAGGTAGTCTGAGTCTCCAGAGAACCGTCAGGACGTTGGAATGAGGTTAAACATCAGCGTGTTGTCGGGGGTGCCCTCGAAGGCTTGCTCGCCACTGAGGAGTGTGATTCTGAGCTGGGCGATGTCGCCGTCGAATCGCCCCGTGACGGTGAGAGGCCCATACCAGTAGCCGTACCCGGCTTCGAGTTCAGCTTCGGTCCACATCGGATTGTGGCCATACGTGAGGACGAGTTCGGCAGTGTGTTCTTGGACGGAGAGGTGGTTGATTCCGTAGTATGCCCCCTCGTTTTGGAAGAAGAGGTTGCCTTCGAGGGTGAACGTACCATCTGCGTTTGCAGAGAGGCCGAGCGTGTTCTCGTGGACTCCTGAATACGGATGGCTGATGATCCACTCATCCGGAGTGGAGTTCGTTACGGTGACGTCAGCGAGTTTCGCTCCGGGAGCGGGGTCACGGCGGTAGCGCATCCACTCGTTCGTGGCTGGGGAACTGATCGGGCCGACGTATACCCGGTCGTGGGTTCTGTATCGGTCTCCCGATCTAGTGAATGGGAGTGCCGGTTCGATATCGCTGGAAAGCACGGCGGGCCCTGTGGGAAGCCCAGCAGCGGTCACGGGATCGTCGGTCGCGTCGGGGGTGGTGCTGTCATCGTCACCAGTCCCGTCGCCGTTCTCATTGCCAGCCTTCACGGGCATGGTGGGCGCGTCGGTTCCGGGCGTCGTCGGTTGGCGGGTCGTGGTTGATGCGGGCGTATTCGGCACGTCTGCGTTGACGGGTTCGGCTCCGAGGAGGCCGAGACAGCCGGAGAGACTGGTGACAGCGAGCATCCCGACGCCGGCGAGGGCTGTTCGGCGAGTGACGCCGGGAGCGGGGGCTTCTGGTCGGTCGGTCCTGGGCTTACTTGGCTCCTGCATTGCAACCTACATCCATCCCAGTGTCTCGCTCGGAGTCGGTACTGGTACGTTCGGCGTGCTGTTCTCGGAGTTGTTGTGCCTCACGCTCGGAGAGGGTTTCCTTGGGGATACTGAGGTGCTTGAGCGCCCACTCTTCGATTTCGGGGAGCGTCATCGGACGTGGGAGTTCGTGATGCCCGACTGGACGGGCGAGAAAGGAGCCGTCGTCGTTGTGCAGGTCCTCGCTGAAGTACCCGAGGAAGTATCGGTCAAGGCCATTCACTCCTGGCCCGTCCATGATCGTAATCATCGAATAGGAGTCCAGTGGAACCTCGGACTGAAGGCTAAGTGTCGGGAACTTGGAGGGGATGTTCACGGGCGTTGTAGGCCGGGTTTCGGCATAAGTTCGCGCAGATCACATCCAATGTAGCGGCTACATTTCACGGGGTGTCAGGTCCCACTTCTAGGTCCATTCCTCGTTTGGGTACGTTGTGATTGCAGTCAGCGCGTAGCCGTCTGGTCGTCGGCATGGCAGAACCGTCGATTCCAGAGGTCGACCAGGCGTTGTCCGCAGAGCCAACAGCCGACGGTGTTCTCCTCGAAGAGTTCCACAGATACACTCGGTCACTAACCCACTCCATGAGTGCCTATTGAGACTATCCGCTGTTTTCGGCCTTGTCTTTGAGTATGCGGTGCTCGGCGTACACGTGGCAGAACCGTCGTCGTCGACTTTCGAGATTCGACTGGGCGCTCCGGGCTTTGCGAGCGCGGTCGAACGCGAATGGGTCGCGAGAGCAGAGGTGCGACGGGATGGTGGCCCGAACGGGATCCCCACCGGGAGAGACACCGAGTTCGCGCAGATAGCGTCGGAGGACGGCTTCGCTGGAGTCGATTTGCGACCGCAGTGATCGAAGTGTCCGTTCTTTTCCCGTCGCCTCTATCTCGGTAGGATCGTAGTCAATGGAGTCGAGGTCGATGTCTTCCCAGCGGGGGATATCGTGAGAATGCACGGGTATCACGGTGCGTCCGGCGGTGTCCGTTCGGCGTCCGGTTCGTCGACCGTCACGTAGAACGGGCCCTGCCAGTTGCGAGCGAGTTTGGGGGCTTCCTCGATCCGCACGAACTGGTCTGAGGCGTCAGTATCGTCCTTGACGAGGTCGCCGTCGGCCGTAAGTGCTTTCTCGAGTGGAACGGGGTACGTCACGGTGTCGTTGCCGGCCACGGCCCGATTATCGACCCACAACTGCAGAGGGAAGGTAACCCGAATGTGCGTGGCGTCGGACTGCTCGTTGAGAATCTTCACGCCCCGGCCTCCGCCGTATCGTCGGTCGTTTTGGCTGCTGAGGAGGGGACATAAGTGCCGACGGCCGGCGGGTCCGGGTCACTTTTGTCGGTGTCCTCGAACTCGGCGTCGAGCTCTTGTTCGTGGTCGCGGCCCTCGCCGGGCCGGTCGTAGTCGCCGGCGACGTAGAGGGCGATTCGTCCCGAGATAGTTCCGTCCTCGTGGGCGGTGAACAGGACGTGTTCGGTGGCGTAGCCAAATTTGTTGACGGCGAGTTCGTGAAGTCGTTCGACCTCGTATCGGGTACGTTCGGGCGCTTCTTCGGCGATATCGAATGTCATTTCTTGATTCCCTCACCGTTTCGGGGGCTACAAACGCGTCCTACACTACGTTCCGACAACCGAATGTTGTGTAGGAGAATTGCGGACTAGCACCGTCGCTTGCTCTCCGGCACTCTATATGAGTCGAGGGTGATTTGGTCGGACGGGCCGTAGGGAGCGGATTCGGGTTCCATATCGGCGAGTGTTTCCGCGCAGATACCCAGCGCACACCCCCCGTAGTAGCCGTCGGCGACGGCAAGGCGATCGCGTGCGGCGTGAGGATGGACGAAGTTTCCGCCGTGTCCCGAGCGGCGCTTGCATTTCATGCCGATATCGGCATCGCACGTGGGACACCGGATTTCGAGGACGGGGTCGCGAGGCCACGTCCGGTCACACCCGTCGCGGTTGCAGGAGACGCTCATGGGTCGGTCATGCGAACTCATCGAAGCCGACCTGAGCGGTGTTCGCGCTTGAGCAGCGCCGTCATCAGTGGTAGTTCTCCGCTCGGGACTGGTGGGAGACGGCGATATCGGGGCTGACGAAGCGGCGTGCTCGGTGGGGGACATCGATGCCTCGGGAGACGGGCAGGAAGATTGAGTCTTGACAGCCGCAGACGACGCTCGCGAGGAGTTCGTGCTTGCACATGACCCGCCACGGCGCCGTCTGCTTGTAGGGACAGGCGCAGGTCAGCGCATCGCCCCACGGGATGAGGGGATACTGGCTGCCGCTACCGTATTCGCCGACGAGCAGCGGTGCAGGGAGTTCGATGCCGTAGTCGCCGAGGCACACGGGGGCGTCGATCTGGGTATGTGAGAGTGATGATTCTCGGAGGATGTAGACGGAATCGAGGCCGTGGTCGCGGGCGAAGGCGTCGGGATCGGTCTCGTCGCCGACGAGGACCATCCCGACGAAGGCGTTGTGTTCGAGGAGGCGGTCGGCGTCGGGTGCGGGCCCGATGCACTTCTCGATCAACGACCCGTACGACGAGTCCTTGAGGACCTGGCTGAGGTTGGGGCCGGGGATGAGTTCGCGATACCACTTTTCACGGCGCTGGCGCTCTTCCTCAAGAGCCTGTTCAGGATGGGAGTCTTCGCGGGCGATGCGAAGTCGCGCTGCGAGGAACGCTGGAGCTTCCGCGAGAACGGAGTCATCGTCAGCGTGGGTGTAGAACCGTTTCTCCTCGTTGATTCGAGCGACACAGGAGGCTTTGGCGTAGGCGAGGCCGGGGGGCTTCTGCTTGATTCCCTGCCAGGGGTGGGTGCTGGAGTCGTCAGCATCGTACTTCCAGGGGTTGTAGTTGCCGAGGAGGTGATCGCGGCGGACAGGCCCACCCCGCATAAAATCGAGACGGATCTGGTGTTCGATCGGTTCGATGTTAGCTGGGTCACGGTCGACGTCGTAGTCGTATTCGCGGTCAGTATGTGCGAGCGCGCCTGGTGGGAGCGAGAGGTGGGGCACGTTGCCCTCTGCTGTGTGGAGTGTTCGACAGGACATGATAAGGTGCGGGCGTAGACTGGACGCCCCGCTACCGTCTCGGGGGCGACAAACTGGTCGTAAGTTGTGCTCAGAGCCCGGCGAGGAGGCTAGCGAACTGGTCGAGGCGGTCGTCGAGGCGCTCAGGCGTATAGACCGTTTCCTGGCGCTCGTATACAGTCGCGAGTTCCGAGGCCGATCCGGAGAGGCTCCCAGGTTCGGTGTCGGTCGCGATGGTGAGCGAACACACTGGAGCGTATGCCTGGCGGATGGCATCTGTGACGGCGTCGGTTGAAGTCTGGTCGTCCCCGACGCTGATGATGAGTGGTTCGTCGCGCTGAGCTTCGACGAGGTCGTTCGCGAGTCCGATGGCGTCGGCGAGCGGCGTCCCACCGCCGCAGGAGGTGTCGAGGAGTGCCGACTGGACGTGTCGTGCCTCGATGCTGAATGGTTTGACAAGACGGGCGTTCCCGTGAATGAAGTCGATGACGGCGACGCGGATACCGAGGTTTTCGGCGGCGAGCGCGAACCGGGTGAGTGCTTGGGTCGCGACCTCGATCTTCGGGGGGGAGCCTTGCCGCATCGATCCGGAGCGATCAAGGATGAACACGAGAGCGTACTGTTTCTCGTTGCCCATCGTCCGGCTCTTGCACACACGAGGGTCGCCGATAGCGAGCCGGTGACCAGCACGCGTGTCGTACGCCCCGGCGGAGAGTCCCCGTCGCGTGCTCCTCCGGCGATCGAGACGTAGGTAGAGTTCAAGCGTATCGGCGACGCGGCCAGCCCCGTCTTCGATGGTACCCCACTCACGCGGTGGGACGAGATTGTCAGAGAGGGGGAGGATGGTGAGGTCTTCGAGCGTTCCTGGCGAGTAGCCGTCATTCCCACCGTGTCCGCTGTTCTCCTCGCCCTCCTGGTCGTTTCGCTGGCCCTGGCGGCGTTGGCGTTCGAAGTGGTTTCCGAGCGCGTCGAGTTCGTCCCCGAGGGCTCGCTCGTCGATTCGTTCACGGTCGGCTTCGTCGTGGGCGGCACGTTCGTCGCTGGCGAGTGCTTTGTCGTAAGCGGCTTGGGATTCGTCGGCCGACCGCGAGGAACTCTGTGCGTGTGCAGGCCCCTGGGGGTGATCCCTCTGTAGTGACTCCTCAGAGTGGTGGGCCCTCCCGCCGGACGTTTCCCGCGAGTCGTTTCCACCTCCGGGTTCGATATCGCTCGTACCTGTACTTCCGTCTCCGCTTTGGTCCTCATGTTGATCCTCGTTCCCGTCCTCGCGTTCTCCCTCGGATTCGGGTGTCGCCTCCACGCCTAATTCGGTGGCTTCTGAATCGGCCTCGGCTGGATCCTCACCGGAGGTATCGAAGTCACCGAGCGAGAGTTGGTTGTCGCGAGAGCGGTCGGTGATGGAACTCGAGACGGCACTTTGTGGCGTATCTCCTGTGATGGAACCGGGGGTAGGGTCGTGCGGGGAGGCTGTCTCCGGCCCTTCTGCGGGAGAGGAAGAGTGTTCACGTTGGCGGGCTCGTTCAGTGGCCCGGGCGATGGCCTCTGCACGGCTCTGTGCCTCCCGCTGTGTGTCTGCTGTCGTAGAGGCATCCTCACCAATCTTCTCGTCAACAGGGCCGTCCTCGGCCGCCTGTGGACTGTCACGGGTGTTGGTGTCGCTATCGCCATCGTCATGGTTGGTCTCAGTCTCTTTGTTGCCCTCACTCTCGCCACTGGGGTCCTGGTCGCGCTCATTGTCGTCGACGTCGTCCGGGTTAGGATCGGGCGTGACCTGGGGTTGCTCGAAGATGTTCTGGTGGGGGTCGTCGGTGGCTTCTCTCGATAGGGAGATGTCACTCGGGTCGAAGTTACCGGGGAGAACGGGAACGCCGGTCGCTTGAGTTGCCTCCGTCGCTTTGTCGGTGTCTTCGGATTCAGGGCCATCGTTTCCACTGGGGATTCCACCCTTGTCACCGGGGTTAGACGTTCCTTGCTCGAGGTCTAGGTGTTCGTCTTCACCGTCACCCGACGCCTGCTGATTGACGCTGTGTTCGTCAGCCCCTTGCTGTTGTTCAGCGGTGGTATCGTCCTGATTAGCGTCGGTGTTGGCCTCGAGGATGGGCTGGATGTGGTCGGTCCACGTTTCGATGACGCGGCGGGCCCGGCGGATGGAGGCGGTCTTGTCGTGTGCGTGGGTAGTGTCGGCGCGGTCGGCGCTCCGAATCGCGAGCGCGTCACTCACGAGGATGCACAGTTCGGAGTGGATGGCCTCGAACGCGTCCCGATCGGCGTCAGTCTTGAACCGGATACGTGGGTCCTCCTCGTCGAGCAGGACAGCCGTGATTCCTGTCGGGTAAATCGCCTCGTCGTAGAGACACGAGGTAACGGCGTCCCAGAACGAGTAGCGAACCTCCTGCCCGTCGGGGATGTCGTCGGGCGTCTGGGAGTGGAGTCGGCGGGTGAGTTCGAGACGGATACCGGCGTTGTCGCTGAAGTTCCCACCGTGGATGGCCTCACTCTCGATAGCGCCATCTTCGATGATGTTGATGAGATCGTGGACCTGGGCGTGATACTGCTCGTCGATCTCGGCGTCGAGGAGTTCCGCGATGGCGGTGATAGCCGTCTTGAGGATGTGGAGGAGTTCGTGGAAGGCGAGGCCGAACTGGTGGGCGTGGTCAGCAGTGAGCTGGTCATTGAGGGGAATCCTGGTCAGGTCGGCTTCGTTTCCGGTGACAAGCACGAGGTAGTCGGCGTCGACGCCGGCGAGGAATTGTTCGGCCTGAGAGCGTTCGATTTCGGTCGCGTCGGAGGAGACGATAGCCTCAACGTCGGCGGGGAGGACGGCGGCGGTCTGGACACCGGCAGAGATGACGACATCGACGGTCACATCGTCGGGGAGATGGCCAAGGATGAACTCGCGGAGGCGGTCAGCTCGCTGTGTAGAGATGCGGGCTCTTACAGCGGCGTGGGGGCTGAAGTCGTCGACAAGGGGGCTGTGGTCGCGGTGGCGATGGCTGAGTGACATGGGAAGGTGGTAGCGGGACGGACGCCCTCGCTGACGCGGGGCGCACAAACCCCGGCAGGAAATGGTTAGAGGTAGTCGTTGAGCGTCTCGTAGGTGTCTTCGGGGTACTGGTTCGGCTCAGCAACCGCCCAGAGTTCGTTCTTCGTCGCGGCCTTCGGAGACGCACCGTCCTCGATGTGCTCACAGAGGATAGTGAGGTTCCGTGTCGAGAGCGTCGGCCACGACTCGTTCTGCCGGGTCTGGTGAGCGAATTGGACGATCTTCCTGAGGGTTGGGCGGTCCACAACGACATCTGCGCTGTTCACCTGCCGGTCGAGCGTTTCGACTTCCTCCTCGACATCCTGGATGTAGGGTTGCTCAAAGGCACGGAACCGGCCACGGGTGGCGGAGTTCATCGGCTCCGAATCACGGTACTCACGGGTCGGCGGGTTCATCGTGATGACGAGACGGGCCGATGGGTGCGGTTCGACGAGTTCGCCGTGGCTCTTGACCAGGAGTGTCCCTTCGTTCAGCAGGCGGTGGAGCGCGATGGCCGCGCCTGCTTGCATGACGGGGAACTCGTTGATAACGATGGTATCGCCGTTCAATAAGCCCTGTTTCACGGCGCCGTTGCGGGGTACGATGACATCGCCGTCGGGGACGAGTGGTCCGAAGAGGTCCTCGGGTTCGGTCGATCGATCGACGTCGATGGACTGGTAGCCACGATTCGTCTTGTGACAGAGGTATTTGAGCAGGTAGTTCTTCCCGGACCCACGGGGGCCGACCACCCTGATGGGGACGAGTCCTCGGGCGAGTTTCTTCGCGATGAGTTCGTCGAGTGGGAGCTGAAGTCTCGGGTCGATAGGCACAGCGGGCGGGATGACCTTGCCGTTCTCGTCGACGGGGAGGGCGTCGTAGCTCGCGTCGGGATGCGTTGCGGCCTTGGGGACGCTCGGATGGTCGGGATCATCGAGGATGTGGAGGCCCGTCGGGACAGGCGTCCCGGCGTTGCGGCCGATGTCTGAAATATACATCGCGCGTTCGTCGTCGGGGTCCCAGCCTTCGGAGAGAAAGCGAGGTTCGCCAACAGATTCGGTGACGAGCGAGAGGTCGGTGACCCGAGGTTCCCCGAGGCCGGTGTCGGGATTGCTCCGCTGGCTGTAGTAGGCGGCGGCCCGCTGGGCGAGTCGGCGACCGACGGGGACGTGTCGCTTGGCTTCTTTGAGCAGATTATTGGCGCGGCTCTCGGTGAGCGTCCCGGTGAGACCGGCGATGTCGTCGGTGCTGGCGCTAGCGAGGGTGGTGAAATCCTCGTAGCCGGATTCGCGAAGAGCGTCATTGATAGAGTCGGTGACGACGCTGATGACCCGGAAGTCAGCGGCGTCGTCCTGTTTGAGGTCGCCGAAGGCGTCGGTGATGACCTGCGGCTCAGTGGCTTGAGGGGAGACGCCGGCGATGGTGGCACCCCCGCTCGTCGAACGGGACAATGTATAGATACCGGCATCGGCACCATCGTCGATGAGGTCGGCGGCCTTCTGGTCGGAGAGATCGATGTAGTCAGAGACGCGCAGGGTAACGCGTTCGACGGGAATGTCGCCTCCTTCACGCTGGAGGAGTCGGTTCACGAGGTGTGAAAGGACGACCTGCCGGTCGGAGCTGTCGGATCCGTCACTCGTAGTGGATGATTCTGAGGACATGAATTCGTGGTGGTCGAGCGGATTCGTTCCGCTCCTTCACCGTCAGGGGGGCGACAAACAGAGTTCAGATTCTTGGGCTCGGTTGAAACTCTCAATCGATGATAGGTTTCAGAAGCCGTGCTGCATAGAGGGCGCGAGTCGGTCAGAGAGATTCCTGGTCTCAGTGCTACGCCCGGAGGATTTAGATTCTGGTGCCCTGGGTGAACCGACTACTGTATGTCCAATTCCGCCTTCGGGAGAACACCTTGAATCAGCAAAGGTACGTAACAGATTGTATTGTATCTGGTAAGAGCGGGTTTACGGTTTGAGGCCTTCCTACTCGCGATGGGAGACACAGAGGAGTTCTATTACGAACCCGACGAGGAGGAAACGCTAAGCACAGCAGTCGTCACGGCGGTCGCCAGGGCTCACGACGAGGATATGATTGATCAGAAGTGGCTCATCAGTGAAGACATCAACGCTGACGCACTTGACGGACTGTTTCAGCAACACAATCTCAAGATGACCCTCCAGTTCGAGGCGGATACGACGACGGCGACGATCATGGCCGATGTGGACGGGAATCCGGTCATCCGAATCGAATCACACCGTTGAGTACGCCCCTACCAAACGACTGTTTCGGCATTGACGTGGGAGGTTAAAACGGATGTTGCTGACTCCATCCTCTGTAGTCAGCAGTCGTCATCTGACAGCCGCTGAACAGACCGTCTCAGGCTTATTGAAGAGAGGGCGCAAGTTGGTCGCGAATGGAAGGTCGCCTACGACTCATCCAGAGCGGTCGCTATGGAGGCGAACTTAATAGATTTCGACCTCACCTCTCGTATTGGTTCGACCCTCCATTTGGTGACCCGTAGCCACTATCGCTGAGGGTTCCATTTGGACTAAGGAATCTCTCCGAGTCGCTTCTGGAGGCGGTCTTGGACGCGCTGTGCTTGCTGATCGGACAGATTGGCCTCGGTGTCGACGCTGATACCGGGGATATCGACGATGTCCTTGAGGGCGTCCGAGAGCGTCTGTTGGTTCTCGGGGAGCACGCGCTCGGTCTCGTCGTCCGTCTGCCGATCGTGTTCCTGCATGGCGAGCTGAATCATCATCGATGGTTTGCGGAACAGTTCACCGGCGACTTCGAGGTACTCCTGGTAGGAGTTCGACGCCATCGAACCATCGTATTCCTCGAGCAACGCAATGAGCAGCGAGAGTTGGACGTTGAACACGGTTGGTTTCGATGCCGGCGATGCTATCGAAGTCGCTCTATCGGCGGCGCGTTCGGCGTACTTGTACGCCACTCCCCAGTAGGTGTAGCAGTCCTCGAGTGAGAACGGGAGATCGTCGAAGTCGTAGGCGATGGCTCGTGTCCGGCGAAGCGCGGTCTCGACCTCAATCATCCGAGTGTCGATATCGTCGTAGATGTTCCGCCACCACTCGCTGATGGGGACCCGGCCCTGTTTGCGTTCGTGGGCGGCGTTCGTCGCCTTCCCGTAGTGGCGTCGGGTATAGCGCTCTCCCGTGTCGGGGAGAATCGTTCCCGAGTCGGGGAAGAAGAGGATGGGTCGTGCCCACAACGTCTGCGTACCTCGGAAGTCGTAGCCAGTCTGGAACCCACCGTAGACGACGGTCTCCTGGGTGTCGGCCTCCGCTTCGGCGTCGTTGGCTTTGCTTTCCTGCCGAGAGGCGCTGACGACGCTCGTGATGCCGTCTTCGTCGACGGCGTCCCGAAGGTCTTCTTGGCCGCCGGAGACGACGTGGCGGAGGCTAGAGCAGACAACGACCATCTTGAGCAGGCCACCCCAGTCGCGATACGATATCCACCCGAAGGCGTTGGTCTCGCCGCGCTGCTGGAGCGCACTGATGATGGGGAGATACGCCTCCTGCGGGTTGATGATGCTGTAGGAATCGCTGGCGATCTGCCACCGGAACTTGACATCGAACCCGAGGGCATTGAGGGCCTTCCGTCGGTCGTCGACGATATCCTTGTGGTCACTGACCCGGACGACAGCGTCGGTCTCACTCGCGGAGGCGAGGTCCTCAAGCGAGCGCCCGGTCTGTTCTTCAAGGGCGTCGATATCGAGGCCATGCACACGGCGGATGGCGTCGGTATCGACGCGACCGGTGGTCTCAACGAAGTCGTTGGTTGCCCAGAGCTCACCCGGACTGGCCTTCGGGAGCACCTGAATCGCCTCTTTGAACGAATTGGGGTTGGTAGCGAGACACCGGGTTTCCGGTGGGATTTCGTCGGGATACTCGCGAGGATCTGTCTCGGTAAGGCCGGCGAATTTGATGTCGGTTTCGCGGGTTAGGAGATCGGAAAGTGTGATGGCTGGGCGCTCGGTTGCAGTGGTCGATGCAGCGGACTCCAGGTCTTCCTCGTCAGTGTTCTGGTTCTCCTTCGGGGGGTGCGATTCGGTGTCGGAAGTGGAATTGGATTGTGCGGACATGAGTGGATTCCTCGTGCGGGAAGCGGCGGTGTTGGGAGCGGCACACGTTGGGGGCGGCGCAGTACGGCCCAGTAGAGTACCGAGAGAACGGAGAACACGTGGTTAGAGACGGTACGACGGGTTAGGGGAGACGGGAGAACGAGAAGGGGTGGTGGGGAGTGCTGCCTCTGACAGAACCAAAGATGAGATGGGGTAAGATCGGGGCTTCCCGAGAGACGAACGAAGAGAGGGAAGTGTTCCAAGAGGTGAGGTGGGGGGTTGGAGCACCTACAAGGAACCCGTGCTCGCGTCACCGCTAATCGACGTTACACACGGCAGGATCGTTCCATACAGGCATCTGTCCCCCCACCGTCCAGGGGGAGACAAACGGGACGAGTCAAGGCCGCCTGGGCAGACAGTTCCTACATTACTCTCAGTTAGTCAATTGTTATGTAGGACAGCGCGAGACAGTTTCGATGACGCAGCGCTCACAGCTCAGCCTGGTCCGATTCCGGGTGTCGATGGCACTCTTGAACGTCTGCTGGGCTTCGTCGCCCATCGTGATGTCCCACGGCACCGTGGCGGAACCTTCCTCGGGGAGTGTGAGGTCAAGGTGGTGTTCGCCGATAGCGACATCCGGTTGGTCGGGGTGGAAGACGCGGACGGTGATGGCGTCTTTGTGGGCGGTGCGGTCGACGGAGACGATGAAGGTATCGCCGAGGCGGATGTCGGCGTACGTTTCACCGTCGCTGAGAGTGGACAGTTGAGTCATCGGAATCAGAATCGGGGCACAGAGAGGCCGATTGGGTAATCAGCGGAGCCGGACGGCTGGTCGAGACGGGTCTTGGTCAGGGTTAGTCGCTCTCGATGCGCGGGGCGAGCATCGCGAGGACGTTGCACTCGCCGTCTGCAAACCCGTACTCGATCATCATCGGGAAGTCGGTCCCGAAGGTCATCTCGATCTCCGTGTTCTTGGGGAACTGCTTGGAGATGTCCTTGACGTAATCGAGGCTGAACAGCGACCGGCCGTCGCTGGCGGTGAGCGCGACGAGGTCGTCCGCTGCGAGTTCGAAGCTGACATTATCGGTGTCGCCCTCGGCTTCGATGAAGACGGCCTGCTCGGTCTCGTCACAGCGGAAGCGGATATGGTCCGAGACCATGTCGGCGGCCTTGACGCCGCGACTGATCTGTGCTTCCCCGATGGTGAACGAGATGGGGAGGTCCATGTTGGGTATCTCAGGATCATTACGGATACTGTCGGGGTCGATGAGTGCCATCGTGAACTCGACGCCATCGATGTGAATGACGAGCTTGAACGTCGTCGTGTTGAACGAGAGCTGAACGAGGTCGTCTTTCTTGGCGAGTTTGAGGACTTCCTCGAAGCGTTCGAGGTTCATCCCGAGGACGCCTTCGCTGGCATCGAATGACTCGAAGGCGCCGGTTGAGAGTTCGATGTCGTACATCGCGACGTTAGCGGGGTCGACGGCGCGGGCGTGGAGTCCGTCGGGGCTGACGCTGATTTTCGCCTCGTCAACGATAGCACGGAGGGTTCCGACGAATTCCTTGATGACGCCACCCTTGAGGGCGGCCTGGAACTGGTGAGGCGGGCCCGTGACGACTGTTTTCTCTTCCTTTATGTCTGCGTCACTGTCCGCATCCTCGTTGACCTCAACGTCTTTCTCCGTCTCTACCTCTGCTTCTGTTTCCACGTCGGTGTCCTCGCCTTCCTCGGGATCGACGGCAGGTTCGACTTCGACGTCGGTCTCGAGTTCGGGTGTGGGGTCGACGGCGGTGCCGGAGTCGGCTTCAACCTCGGCCTCGATTTCTATCTCTGCGTCTTCGACATCGGGTTCGGTGGGAGTCGGCGGCTGTGCGTCTGTTTCGGATTCGGTGTTGGTACTCATGGAGAGTTGGGTTCGTGGTTCTGTCCAAGTTTGAGCCTCGGGTCGATTCACCTCTCGAGCGGCGTGCAGAGGGATGCACGCTCTGTGCGTGCTGGTGGTAGTGGAGTTGTACTCCGCTTCTCCCTCACCCCCTTTGGGAGGCAAAAACCCGGTGTGAATTGCTCCCGGAAGCCCCGGCGACGCGTGGGCGTTGTCTTACTCAGGAATCGGATGCGGGGAGGAAGTCGTATTTGTCAGCTAGCGAGCGGAACACACTAGTGGGATACGCGTCGCAGAGCGCGGCGCTGACGGCGGATTCGCCTCGTCGTCGTTATACTGGATGACGCGCGCCGGCGGCGCTGACTGACGTGCGTATCATTGCCTACTCGGAGTATCGCCTGTCGAGCGGATTGCTGACTGGCTCACTGAGGGACGCGTCCTGCCCGCCGGTACGCCGTCGTTCACTCGATTTCGATTTCGAACTGCTCGTTCTCGGCGGGAGTGTTCAGAACGACTGCCGTCGACGACTCGTTGATGTCGGCGTCGGCCAGGAGGTCCTTGATCGTCGCGTTCATGTCGGCAGTATCCTCAAATTTCCCGATGCCGATGACATCGAATTCGCCCGTCACCTCATACACGGAGACCATCTGTCTGTGACCTTGCAGGCGCTCGGTCAGATCGGGGAGCGCACTCCCCTCAACCTTGAGCCGAAGGATCGCCGTCACGTCGTATCCCAGTTCACCGTACTCGACAATCGGGCTGTACCCGTTGATGACACCCCGCTCCTCGAGATCGTTCAGATGATTCGAAACCGTCGTGACCGAGACATCCAGCTCCTCAGCGAGACTGCGAAGGCTTGCCCGTCCATTCCCAATTAACGCATTGACGAGTTCCGTATCGAGATGTTCGTACGTCATACGAACGGATACTAAACATTTAGATATAAATATGCCGAAATTAGTTAAATGCTACCAACAAGTGTGTCGCGGCGCGGTCTATAATCGACACTATTCAACTCGCCTATCAGTCATCCGGAAACTTATTTGCTTAAAACTGATCTACCACCTGCATGGCTCACTTTTCAGATGCACCGATTGAGGGTCACCGTGCTCTCGTTACTCATTTCCCCAACGGTGTTCTCGTGCTCTTTGACGCTGAGTTCCGCTACCAGATCGTCGGACCAGAAACACTTCCCTTCTCCCAGAGTGACGCGTCCGAGATGGTGGGGAAGACGGTCCATGAGCTCTTTCCTGAGGAAACAGCTACACAGTTAGAACCGAAATTCCAGGCGACAATCGCAGGCGAGTCGTGTTCGTTCGATATGGAATACGTGGGCCGTGTGCATCATATCGAAACGAGACCAGTCCGGATTGAGGGGGACACCTATGGTGCTCTTGTCACGCAAGAAGTCACAGAGGAGCGCCAGACCGCACGCGACCTTGAACGACAGAACAAGCGTCTCGACAAGTTCGCCGGAATCGTGAGTCACGATCTCCGGAATCCACTCAACGTCGCCCAGGGCCGGTTAGAACTCGCCCAAGAAGAGTGTGACACCGAGCACCACGACGCCATCGCCACCGCGCTCGACCGGATGCAACGAATCATCGAGGACGTTCTCTGGCTTGCTCGTGAAGGACAAGACATCGGATTGGTAGAGCCTGTTGCGCTTGGCGAAGCCATTGAATCCGCCTGGGGGATGGTCTCTGAACCGACAGACGACGCCGAACTACGGTATGGCAGCGACGAAAGCCAGTTGCCGACTATCGAGGCGGACTACGATCGACTCTGCCAATTGTTAGAAAATCTGTTCAAAAACGCCGTCGAACACGGCGGTGGCGGCGTAACGATCACTGTGGATACGCTTGCAGACGGATTCTATATCGAGGATGATGGTCCTGGAATCCCTGACGAGGAGCGTGACGATGTGTTTGACCCGGACTACTCGACAGCCGAGGATGGAACAGGTTTCGGATTAAGCATCGTCAAGCAGATCGTCAACGCCCACGACTGGGAAATCCACGTGACTGAAGGGTCTGGCGGTGGTGCACGATTCGAAATCACCGGCGTTGAAGTCGTTGCTGAATAGACGCTCTGGGCCTTGTTTAGACGCTCCCGAAGAGTCGGTTAGTGGCTATTTTAGCCAAAGGGAACCAATCCATGAGAATCTCATACCCGGGATTCGTTGACGGGATAATGGCCGCAGAAGGCGATCTACACCGCGTCTAAACAAGGCCGACGCTCTGTATGCAGCACGCGATTCATATCAACTTCAAAGGATTTCAACAGAGCCGGTGGGCGTGTTTGCTCCCTGACGCAGGGTAGCCGACTCAGTACGTCTCTAAGTCGCACTCTTAGCATGGGCTATCTTGGTTGAGGTGGAGGTTGTTCCTACATTACTCACGAATGGTCAAATGTTGTGTAGGAGAAAGCACGGAGGGACATTCCCGATTCCCAGCGATAGCGACACGCCTCGGAACATCTCATCAGTCGTCCTCGGTGTTTCCAACGGGGTCGGGGAGTTCGCCATCATCATCGAGGGTAAGGAGTTCCCGCCAGATCTTCCGGATTGTCGTTGGAGTCGTGTTTCCTTCCGTGGCGAGTCGTGCCTGGGTGAGCTTGACGTTGCTCTGCTCGCTCTCTTTGTAAGCGTGATAGAGGCACGCGGCGGCGACGCCAGAGGGTTGTCGGCTGTTCGCGATGCTGCCGACGGCGGGTGCGGTGACGAGTTGGCGAGCACGTCGTTCCAGGCATGGGTGGGCGTCGACAGCGCTGGCGAGCCGCGGGAGGAAGTCCCGTGGGAGTGGCGGTGGCGTAGCGAGTTGGAGCTCTCGATTCAGGAGTTTGTACGCGTTTTTGATGGCAGCGTCATCGATAACGGCGACGCTGGCTATTTCTTCGATGTAGCGAGGGAGACGTTCGAGACGGCAGGCGGCGAAGACGCTGGCGCTCGCAACGGCTTCGATGGAGCGCCCTTGGAGCAGGTCAGCTTTCCACGCTTCGCGATAGACGCTCGCTGCACGGTTGTGGATAGATTTGGGGAGCTCGAGAGCGCTGACGAGGCGAGCGACTTCTCCGAGGCCAGTACGGAGCGAGCGGTCGTGAGTGGAACTGGTCTTCGAGCGGTCGTCCCACTTTCGGAGTCGATTGAAGCGGCGTCTGGTCCGGGCGGGGAGTTGGTTGCTGTAGCCGTCACGGTAATGGCCTATTTCGGTCGGTAGCCCCTTGTCGTGTCGGCGGATAGTCGTGGGGGCTCCACCGCGCTGGGGTTCGCGCCCACCATCTTTGGTGTCGACCCAGCGGCGGTTTCGATCGAGGAGGTCACGCGTGGTGACTAGGCCGCACGCTTCGCAGTAGGTTTCCTCGTCGTTGGTGACGAGGGGCTCGTCGGTGACACACTCGGGACAGGTGTGCTCGCGGTCACAAGCACGAGTCTCTGTTCGTGTTGAGGCGGACTCGGTATCGACATCAACCCCGATTTCGGGGTGATCCTTGGCCTCGATACGGGTATTGGTCTCGCTGTTTGTGGTGTTGAGAGTACGGTGGGACATGAGCGTGAGTGGAAAGCTGAGGAGCGGGAGCAGAGTGCCCCTCTAGCCAAGCGGGGGGGCGACAAATTGAGCACCGAGTTAGCTGGTCGACGGTGACACGCTTCGTGAGGGTCACTTAGACGGCGCGTGCGGGGATTCGAGGATACTGTGGACATCGGGGTCGTAGTGGTCGTGGAAGGTGTCGAGGACATCGTGCTGCCACTGGAGGTGGCCGGGGTCGCCGAGGCGCTTGATGCCGAGGCCGTGCGAGAGCGCGAATCGTTCAAGGTCGATACAGCGGATAGAGGAGACATCACCGCCTTCGCCGGCAGGGATGTCGGCAGCGTCGAGGAGTGGCGTCTCGATCCACGCGTCGAAACAGTTGTCACTCGACGACGTGACGACCTTCCCGGCGGTCGCTCCGGGGAACAGTTCGGTAGTGATCCGTCCAAGGTTCTGGTAAACGCCGGGCGGGATGACCAGGAGGTTGCGCTCGTGGTCGATAGTGGAACTGGTGCGGACCTGTCCGGGGTGGCCTTTGAGGAGCCAGTCTTCGTCGGCGTTGAGCCACCCGCCTCGCGTGAGGCGTTCGATGGCGGCGTCGAGATGGGCGTGCGTGCGGTACGTCAGGTAGCCGGAGATACGAGCGTGGAACGTCATGAGATGATGTGTAGCGGAGTCGGAACACGGTAGAGCCGAGCGGAGCGAGGGGTATAGCGAAGAGTATCCTACATTACGTTTAGACGATCAAATGTTATGTAGGAGAAGTTGTGGCGAGCCAGTGGCGAGCGCGTCGCGAGCAGATAGCCTAGCCGAGCGAGACGTGGTCGGAACGGACGGGACTACGTATGTAGAGTCACTCTTCGAGATCGGCATTGGCGACAGCGGCTGCGATGGCCGCTTCGTCGACTGCGTCCTCATCACCGTCGGTGGGTGCATGTTCCTGAGTGCTCTCGTCGAGCTCGCCAGACGTGGTGTCTGAGTCTGGATCGGAGTCAGCGTCGGCACCGCTCTCGGGCACAGACGTAGAGACGGGGATAGCCTCCATCCCGATGTCTTCTCTGGCATCGTTGAGCGCCTCGTGGTAGGTATCAAGGTCAGCATCGTACCGCTCGCGGCTCATCACGACGTACGGGTTGTCCCCGTCGTCCGACTCGAAGACATCGAGGCGGGCCTCGGTACGAGCAATAGTCTCTGCGACCCACCGATTGCGGGTGGCTGCATCGACGTAGGTGATGGTCTCGAGTCGGAGCGAGACGTTCACGCCGCCGTCGTCGGTCTCGTAGGTGCTCGGCTTCGCAGTAAGGGCGACGTACGCGGGTGGTTCAAGCGAGGAGAGAAAGGCAGCGGCCTCGGGCTGGTACTGGCCGGCGTAGGCGAAGACCGTGCCGGTCGGGTCGACGACTCGTGCCTGCCAATATTCGCTGTCGTTGCCCACGTCGTTGACCTCGGTGATGGTGCCGACGAGGAAGTAGCGATTCGCGATCTCGCCACTCAGGAGGAGGGCGAAGTTCGGAGCACGCTCCTCGTCGGATTCCTTGAACACGTGGGTGGCATCGTTGAGTTCGGCGGCGAAGGCGCGTTTGGCGACCTGTCGGCCCTGCTGCTGGTTGGTGTTGGTCCTGCTGTCAGCTGCGGATGTGGATGATGAGTCTCTCATTATGAGTCAGAGACGAAGTGTGGATAGTCGAGGCGTTACGCGAGTTGCTCGGCGTCGTCGACGAGGAGGTACTTGCCGATGGCCCGGCCACTAACACGGTAGTAGCGCCCGACGAAATCGGCAGTGAGGTCCTGGGCGACGACACTGGTATCGAGGGCGTCCATCGCCTGCTGCTTCGCCTCATCGATGGTGATGTCGGCGAGGGCTTCGGTCGCCTCCTTATCGAAGATGGCGTGCTGGACGGTCACGCCGTCGTCGAAGACGGCCTTGATACGGAGGTCGAACTCGCCTTCGACCTTCCCGTGTTCGGCACACCGGCCATCCTTGAGGACACGGGTACAGTCCTCGTGGGGACAGCGCTTGATCAGTCCCGAACCGGACTGGATGGCGACCATCGGGGCTTCGAGGTCGAGTTCGTTGGTGTTGTCGCCGACTTCGATATCCTCATCGACGGGTTCGATGCTGGAGTTGGAGTTCAGGTTGACCGAGTAGCGCCCCTTGTACTCGCTGGTGACGACGTTCTCGAAGCGGTAGATGTCGCCTTCCTCGAGTTCGGGGAGATTGGCCTTCCTCCACTTGGTGAACTTGATTCGACCGCTCTCGTCTCCGATGAGGCCAACCTGAGCGATGCTGTCGTGGGTCGAGTCCCACAAGTCGACGACTTTGACGGTGACAGTGACCCACTGGCCGTCGGTGTCGATGGCGTCGAGTGCGATTTTACCGGAACTCCGCGAGGGGAGGTCGAGGTCGTCGTAGTCGATGCCGAGCACGTCGAGGTAGTGGTTACGAGCGGCGTGAGTGGCCTCCTCGAGCGGGACCTTGTAGGAGTTGACCATCCTATCGAGGCGGCTAATGATATCCTCGACGGACGGGGCGGCGTCTGCTGCGACATCGTCGGGGAACTGGTCGAAGAGGGTCATCGCCGCCTCCGTGAGGTCGTCTGTGGAGACGGCGGCAGCCGGTTCTGAGTCTATTTGACTGGCGTCTGCGTTGGTGGACATATCTGGGTCTCGTTCTAGAGTGTTGCCTGGCCGCTGGTCGGCGGCGGACAGAGAGTGGGATGACTCGGAGGTGTCGAGAGACGCGATGTCTCTGTCTGCTTCCGACTCCCCTCACCCCCTTGGGGAGTAAAAACGCACGTTGGTGAGACGGCCCGGATTCTCGGGAAGAGTAGTGCTGGTCGCCGTCACCGGGCGTCTTCGAGGCTGAGGACTTCGTCAGCGCGTATCCACGCGCCGAGGGCGGCCCGCTCGATGATGGCGAACGAGCCGTCTTGGAGGGTGGCGAACCGGGTGTGCGGCGTGGGGCCGGGACCTGGTGGGTCGGTGCGGACCCTGTCGTTGCACACTTCGCGAGAAGGATCTTCGCCGTCGACGATATCGAGCCGGAACAGGTCGTCGTTGCTCGGGCTGTCGGAGTCGTTGCTGTCGGGATCGGAATCGGGATTTGAGCTACTGCTGGACATGGATTGTCTGGAAGAAGCGGTTGGTGGTCGGTGGCCGCGTGAGCGGGCGTCTGCCCGTGTCTAGCTGTCTTCGCGCCATCGCTGGCCACAACTCGTGCACGAGAGGAGTCGGCGGTTCGTCGATGGAGCGGAGCTGGATGAGCCGGTAATGTGCTCGGTCGTGGGCGCACTCCGGGCACTGGGACGTCGTGGTGGGAAGGCCGAGACTCGGCTCGTCGGTTGCTGTCGTCTCGGAGGTGTCAGGAGTGGCGACGCCGGTGAGTTCATTCACGCCTGTTTCCTCGCTGGTGCCCGTGTCGGCCTCGTCTTCGAGGGCGGTTCCGAAGTGGTCAAGGTTCCGCACGAGCGCCCAGAGCCGGCGCTGTCCTTGCGGGACGGGGTATTCAGGTGCGGGCGTGGATTCGGGTTGGGAGGTCGAGATGATGTCGTGGAACGCGGCGTTGATGGTGTCGCCGTCGGTGTCGATGTCGACGACGATGGAAACGACATTGACCTGTTCGCGCCACCACGTCGGAAGAGGGATATCGCCGTCTTCGTCGAATATCTCGGTGGCTTTGAGCCACTCGTGGGCGTCCATCCCGCTGCTCTTGGACTCGTCAAGGCGGTCGACCGGCGCGTGGACGGGTCGCGAGATCTCAGTGACGCCGGGCGTACCGAGTGCGGGAATCGAGCAGGCGGAGTGGCGCTGGAACGGGTGCTCGATGCCGTGTTCGCGGTTCCGCTCAGTGTATTTCGCCCAATCAACATTGGGGATATCGCCTCGGGGAGCTGGCCCGTCGCCGCGCTCGATGATGGTGATCTGTGTCTCGGAATCGGCAGCGAGCGTGGCTCGACCCTGGTACTTCCCGACTTTCCCGGCGACGACCCGCACAGTGTCGCCTTCGTGGAGAATCGTTCCCTGATTGGACTTCGTCCACACGGTGAATTTGATCGTGCCGGTGTCATCCTCGATGAGGCCGACCTGCTGTTGGGTGCGGGATTTGGGTTGCCACAGAGTCGTGACCGTCCCTTGGATGTCAGCTTCGACGTTGTACTTCGAGGGGATAATCGGCACGGAGGCGATGGGTTGGACGACGCCGGCTATCTGGTAGAAGTCGTCAAGCGTGTTCGACTGAGCGGTGAAAAGGTCCTGCCCACGGGCGACCTTACTCGCGAGGCGGTGTTCGAGGACGGCGCGGTTCGGGGGTGTGACGAGGCGATCGGTGATTCGGTCGGCGGCTTCCCGAACGCGTTCGCTGGTGGCGTCATCGAGGGCCTCGAAGGGGTCGTATGAATGGATACTCTCGCCGATGACGCGCTCTGCGTAGTCGGCGCGACGGGCGCGGTATTCAGTGAGGAGTTCCGCTCGGCAGCGTGTTTCGCGGTCGATGCCGGCGGCGTGAGCGGCAAGGGCTTTCTCGCGCTGGCGCTTGCGTTCTTCTCGGAGGCCGTGGAGTCGTTCTTGGGCTTCGAGTGGGAGTCCGGTGAGGTCCTCGTCGGCGAGGTCCATCGGGTCGATATCGCGGGCCTGGGTGGTGGTGAGGCTCGCACCGACCCAATAGGCGTCAAGTTCGACGGCGCCGGTGCCTTCGATTTCCAGGCCGAACTCGTCGTATTCGGGTTGGGAACGAGCAGCCATCATGAGCTCGCCCATGTTGTCGAGGCGGACACCGAGGCAGTCGCTTTCGAGGTGGGGAGATTCGTAGAGGCCGCGAAGTCTCAGTTCGTCGAATCGGTCGTCTTGTTCGATGTCGCTGTTCGAGAGCCGGTGGTTGCCGTCGTTGTAGTATGTCATCGGTAGGTCACTCGGTGATGGTCGATTCGTTAGGCGAGCAGCTCTCTGCCACCCTCCTCCAGAACCCCTCGACCCCCTTTGGGGACCAAAACTGAGCGTGAGCTAGCAGAATCCGCCCCTTATTTTCGGCCATCTGACGGGAACTGCAGCAGGGAAACAAAGCGAGGACAAGGAGCGACTACTGGGAAGCCCACAGGGTCTCGATACGGTGTTCGATCGCTGTGAGAACGGTGGAGTAGACTTCGAGCGGATGGACCGACGAGAACTCGAGATCGGCGATTTTGGTAGCAGATGGTGGCTCGTGGAAATGTACTCGGGAATTGTGGGGATTTGGATGCCGGTCCCAGCGACACTCCCATCGCGTCCCATCCTCGTGTTCTTCGATATAGTGGATGGAAAAGTCGCCCGTCGTGAACCACCGAATGTCGAGACGGGCGGAGGCAATCGACTCCGGGTAGCCACTGACATCCACGAGGCCGCGAAGGAGATTCGGTTCATACGAATCGGGGTCGAACGCGGTCTCGGCGACGAGTGAGTCAGCGGCGAGGTGGCGCTCAAGGAGGCGCAAGGTCTGCCGATCCGGAGGGCCTGTCGAATGGTCGCCCGAATCACCCGATGGCTGGCTCATCTACGCGGGAATCAGGTGCCCGTCGTTCTGGGCGAGTTGGCGAGCGAGTTCATAGAGACGAAGATCTCGAATCACACCCTGCCACTCTCCGATGGCCTCCATCCGCTCGTGGATGGTGTCGTGTGTTTCGTGGTCGAACACGGAGACGTTCGTTGGGTCGGTTGTTCCAAACTCCGTCTCGTATTCGTTTCGCCGGGATTCTAGAGCCTCCACACGCTCAACGATTTCCTCGACGGAGAGGTCGGTTGCAATTCGGCTAGCATCCTGCCATTCGAGGTAACCCTCATTGCGTTCGTACGTCGCCGGACCGCGCTCTGTTTCGCCCCGGGCAATTCCCATCTCCACGAGGCGGTCAAGGTGCTTTTTAGCGGCGTTCGGCGAGCAGTCTGCGAGGTCTGCGATGTCAGTATACGCCGTCGGCGAGGTGACGCCCAGAAGCACGTCGTAGACACGATCGAACGTGTCTGTTCCCTCCTGCCATCGTTTGGGCTGCCCCCTGGATTCAGGGGCTGGATCGAACTTGGTCATATCTGACTGTAGGTGTATCCTCACAATATATCTTTGGAATATTCAGATATTTGCATATTGAGAACAGCTGCCCTCAAGCTATTGGATAGTCTTAGCCACGGAGTCAAACCTCAACGGCAGTCTAGGAACCCATCTATTGGTTACGCCACTTTCGTGGACCCGTGAGTGGAGCATCTCTCTGCCGCTCCTCCGGATTCACATAGATGCAAGGCCGGAAGCCCACGACCTCAGTCGTGGGGAGCTGACTCACCGCGGTTTCTAGGACCGAGATATTGCTACCTATCCCGGTTCACGGGAGGCTTTCGATACACTCAACGAGGTCGTCTTCGGTGGTCCACCGATAGAGTCGCCCGTGGTCCTCAAGCATCTCGAAGATCGCCGTCTGCATCCCGCTGTATGGAGTTTCGACATCGACGCCGGTATCGACATCGTCGGAATCGAGGCCGTCGTACTCGCGCTTATAGACGTGCGTTTTTGCGAAGTACTGCTTGAGGGCGGTGAAGTACCCCTGTTCGACGAGGAAGCCGCCTTGTGCGTGTTCAGCGATACCAACTATGTAGTCGGTGTAATCGGCGAGCAAGCGGAACTTGAGATACGTGTTGACCCATTCACTGCGGATGTCGACCATCAGAAACGCGTAGGCGTCGGGCCGTCGGTTGAGCCGGTCTTTGACGAGCTGGAGCCGACGAATCTCCGGCTGTCCGTAACTTCCGAGAACGAAATACGCCCGGTCGGCCGAGAAGATCGGCGATAGTTCGACGACACTCTGTTTCAGCGCCTCGTACTCCTCAGGGGTGAGCGAGGCTTCGTGGAGGTACGCCTCGGCCCGATCGGCGATATCTTTGGCAGTGACCGTCTCCTCGCTCATTTGATGGGCGTCTCATCCACCAATTTTAATGTGTCGACCGAGACAGTTAGCGTATCGCTTTTGACCGATTCGTATTTTGACGAAACACTTTAGCCTGATTACCACGAAGATAGGGACGATGAGTACCTCCGACGAGGCCACGAGCGATCTTGACACCGTCCGTGAGCGACTCAACGTCGTCACCCAGGAGACGCGGTTTTCGCTCGTCCAGGATATCCTCGGGCATCCGTCGGGGCTGCCGACGCTGAAGGAGCTGGACTACGTCAATCCGAGCCGGAGTCAAACAACAATCCGCCAGCATCTGCAGCGACTCGTTGACGCGGGTATCGTCGAGAAAGTCGAACTCCCTGAGGACCACCGGCAGAACGATCTGCCGTACACGTTCTACGGAATCAGCGAGGAGGGGCGTCGATTCCTCAAGGACCACAAGCTCCTGCGCGCCGAAGAGACGCTCCGAGAAATCTACGACCGGGTAGAGAAGGCCGCCGAGATTGAGCGCTACGAGTCAGCCCCGCGTCCTGAACGGTGAACGGCTCGTGAAGTACCTCAGGGACAAACCCCGGGGCACTCGCCTTGCATATTTATAGAACGACCATCCTCAAGGAGGGTGGTCGATATCGTTATATCAACCGGAGAAGTAGGAGGGCATGAGCCTTGAACGGCTCATCATACAAAGTTCGGAAGGCGCACTCGCCTTCCACTCCAATACTCATGAGCTGTTGCGCTGTCTATTGCTGGCTTTCGGTTGGTTGCGTCAAGTGGATCTGAGGGCACGACTGGTGATCTGGTTGTCCCCGTGCCAACAGCCCTTCTCCCGTCTCGTTGAATCGGGGCGGGATTCTGGGGGTTTCAGCCCAAATCGCTATACATCCCCGGGATTGCCACGATACAGTTATAGCCACTTTTGGCTTCTCTGAGCGTGGAAAGCACGGCGCTTTCTGAACTTTGTATGAGTGTCGACAACGACCGTGACCTCCCTCTCAAGGTGGGTCACAAGACGACGAGCGGTAGCACCGAAATCGAAGCTGCACATGAATACCCGTCCCGCCTCGAACGTCTGTACGACCAGGCGTTCACCGATGATCTCCCGGCCCTTTCAGGGTCCTCCCCAGAGGAGTTCCGCCGTCTCGACGCCGGAGTGGAGTCACCGATGGTTCGCCGGCAGCTGGGCCTGGATGACGAATCCACGCACGAGCGCCGCGCGGCTGGCACGGAATCGGGTGTTGATGTTGCTCACGCCTTCGAGCACACGAACGACGACGGACACGCCGACAACATCGGCATCGCACTCGTTGGTGACGAGAGCGACGACAGTCTCCGAGAGAGCGACTACGGATGGTTCTACGGCCAGCCGATGGTTGCATCTCGGAGTGACGAGCGGAGGGCTGAGATGAACGCACACGGCCGTCCGGCTGATGCGATCTCTGAGCCTGATTCCATCGCGCACGGAGAGTACCTCTACATCGGACACGACCGCCTGACCGACCCAACTGGCGATCAGTTGACGGGCACGGCGTCTGGCCCCGATGAGTACATTCCCGTCAGTTCGGCTGACGTCCCCGTGCAGTTAGGCACGAAACTCGTCCCCCTCGAGGATCTCGATGAACACACCCGTCGCCTGCGCGAGCTGAAGGTCATCCCCGTGGATGAGCAGACGCCAGGCGAGGCTGAGGGTCTGAGCACGCAGGAGTTGGAAGTAACCCTCCCCAGTGGAGCAATCGTCCCGCTTCGCACGCTCGTTCCGAATCCCGAGGACTACTCGCGCTCGTCGATTCCTGGTATCGAACGCCGGTTAGCGTTGGATGCTGAGATCAAGCGAGTGTCTGCTGGTATCGCCGAGGACGGTCACATGACTGGTCTCGCTGCGACGTTGGATTCCCACACTGCCTGGCTTGAGTACTACCGTATCAAGCACGAGCGCACGATTCCTGACCGTCGGGAACAGAAGCGCCAGCAGTTGCGGAAGATCATCTACGACCGCGCCGCGCCCCTTCGGGAGCTCGGTGAGAGAGACCCCGAACTCCGTGATGAGGTTCTTCGTGAAGCACGCCGGGTGATTGATGGAGACCTGGTTCACGACCTTCGGTCCTCGCCGGTCGAGATTGCATCCAGTCTCGCACAGCGTGTTCTGGACGGCGCTGATCTCACGACTGCCTTCCTCGCTCTCGTTGAGCAGGTACAGGCTGACCCGTTGAACGTCCTCAGAGTCCGGTCGATTCTGACGGCGAACCTCGGGCCCTCGAAAGGCTACGTCACCACACAGGGTGTCGTGAAGAAGGTCTACCATGCTGACGTCCCTGGCCTGAAGTTTGGCCTGATCGTCAAGGATGGAAATCGCCGCGAGGATGAGGTCCGCGTCGCTGTCTGGGAATCAAGTGAGAGAGAACAGACTGCATCCACGGCTGACCCGGACGATGCCGATGGACGCGTCATCATCTCGAAGAAGACCATCGACGAACCGAACGAAGGTGACCTGGTTCGTCTCGTTGACTTCAAGCTCCCATACTTGAAGCACCAGCGGACATACCAGGGCCAGCCAAAGCTCGATTCGCGGTGGGAGTCTGAAATTGAGATTCTCGACCGTGCGCCGATCAGCCCCACGTCTGACTGCCAGATGCCCGCCACACCACAGCGTGTTGGTCGGTCGTCTCGCTCGTCGAATGTGGGTGAAGCTGTGCCTCGAAGCGCTGCTGCGAACTACGCCGGTGATGTCTCGACTTCCTGGCCTGAGTCAGCGAAGGTACAGACACTCATCGAAGCGGAGCTCGTTGGTATGCGCGACCCCACGCTTGGCGAACTGATGCTCAAGCGTCTGCAGGGTGAATCGACATGAGCAGGTGTCCAGGTCCCGGATTCGAGCTGGAAGTATCTCGGATTTTGATTCAGATTCGGACACCACCTCGGACTTCGACGACGGTACTACCCCGAACGTTCGGTCGTACTGTCGGACTGAAACGTAACGAACCCTAGCACCCCCCGAGTTCACACCGATCGAACTCAGAATCATATACTTCCTTTCCAACTGTCCCCGAGCGACAGCGACGGCGCGGAGCCACTCAAGGATTATAGGCTGAACAGGCGCAATACCATGTCGTTCACGGCGTGGATACGCGCCGTCGGCCCTGTTTAGACGCGGTGTAGATCGTCCGCTACGGTCGTGCTCAAAGAACGAAATCGGAAGGATAAGCACTCATCGATGGGTTCTGTGTAGGCAATAGGATCACCGGCAGACGTCTTCAAGAGCGCCTAAACAAGGCTCGCGCCGCCCTCGGAGAAACAGACTACCGTTCAAATGCCTGCCCCGAGTTTCTCACGCTGACGTTTAAGTGATAGGCCACCCTAGATGATGTAGGAATCGGTCGAAACGGAGCGGATTCCGAACTGTCCTCCGGAGGCGGCCTGTCCGCCCACGTAATAAGACAATCTCCGAAAGAACAGTTGGTGAACGCCACATTCCAGAAGAGTGTGTCTGTGCCGACTGCTCAAAGCGAGCACTACGATACCGACTCTGCTAACGCCTGCCGGCGTCCCGCTGGCAAAAACAACACCGGGACGCCATACACGGTTGAGGATAGGGGTAACGGCCACTTGGCATGGCCAGCAGTCCACCAGTCCGATGCTGTGGGACTACCCGCACCCGAAAGGACTCGTCGCTGCCATCTTGGAGGCGGTCGCTGCGGAGGTGGAGGCGAGTGCTATTGCGCACTGCTCCCGTGGGGGGGAGCCGCCTCATGCAGTTTCTCTCGGGTAACCTCTCGATCAAGCTCATCACCAGAGCGACCGGCCCGTGATTGGCCTTCCCCGTACCGATACGGAGTAA
Source organism: Haloglomus halophilum (assembly GCF_024298885.1). Classification (GTDB taxonomy): domain Archaea; phylum Halobacteriota; class Halobacteria; order Halobacteriales; family Haloarculaceae; genus Haloglomus; species Haloglomus halophilum. Next base: position 66,484 of record NZ_CP101168.1, on the reverse strand, counting down.
GAGGTCTATCGGCTTTGAGGGCACTTAGAGCGTGTACTCCGCGATCTCGTTGGAGCCACACGTGGAACACTCCTCGGCGTTCGGCGAGAGGGTCGTGCCACAGTTCCGGCACTCGTACTGAGTTACGGTCGGGCCCGCTGTGTCCCCACGCAGCAGTTCGAGTAAGCCCATCGTAATTCGGCGTTTCACGCTTCCAACTAATCAGTTCTTCTCCGAGCATCACCCCCGATATGAGTAATCCGTGTCGACTGACGAGCGGAACTGCTGAAGCAGTGTTCGTCCCGATGCGGCCCCGCTCAGATATTGTTGCTCTCTAGTCTCTACCGATTCGGTACTCCTTCCCCAGGGCCTGTGTCCTGGTCGATACAGAGCGAGGGGCCGCTAGTTCGTGAGCGGTCTGCGAGACGGCCAGAATGTGGTGAATGTGGGTGATGTGGTGGGTGTAAACCGCGAACTCTCATATCCGCTGATAGCGTACGACGAATACGATACGGTGCCGTGCGGGACGGCACGGTATTGCGGTGCGGCTCCCCCGCTGGCGCGACAGTCACCCCTCCACGGGCGGTCCCTCCATTCCCGCCTCGATGACTATGATGTTGCTAACACACGGCCACACTCTGAGCGGACAGTTGAGAACGCGATGCACACGGGCAGCGCGGAAGCAGTCACCCGAGACGCGTTGTCGGGGGGGAAGTGACCGATGAAGGTACCGCTCTCGAGCGATGGCTCGGCTGCCGATGATAGCTGGTTCGAGGTGCGAGTCTCGGTTCCATGGGTAGTAGCAGGCGCGGGAGGCGTGCAGGACGCAATCAACATCTCGGTCGCGGAGGTTGGCAGGCGGGTGAACGCGACATCGGCGCGGTCCTCAGAGATCATTGTTCAAGAGGTCGCGTGTCCGTCCTGCGGCTATGAGATGGATGCGGCACTATGTACGACTGATTTCGCGTTGGTCGTTCTAACGGTCGTTGTCGAGATAGCGGCGAGGTCGGATGAGGAGAGTAAGCGGGTGACGAAACGGGAGTTGGGCGTTCGGATGAAGGATATTCCTCTGACAGTGTTAGGAACCAAGTCAGTGGACGAATCCGCCGAGATTTCGGAGACACAGGGTGCGGATTTCGGATAGAAGACCCCCCTTCCACGTTGAGCTTCAAGAGCATACCCAACTCATCACCCAGTGTCGAGTGTTAGATCGGCTCAGTAGCCGCTAGCGATTCGACCGTCGTCTCAGGTGCTCGATGCACAGAGCCGCGCTGCTGGGCGACGGTAACCAGCCGAGCGCCGAAGGCGCGAGGCTCGGGGTGGCAGGGTATGGGTCGAGCCGGGGGGAGCGGGAGGCCTACCAACCCGAGACGAATATCGCGTTGAGCGCTCGACTGGTCGTCGAGAGGACGACGTAGGCGAGTGAGAGAGTGAACCCGCCGATGCAGAGGGTGTGGAGGCCGGTATCGACGAAGGCCGGGTCGGTGGCGAGGAAGATGAGGCCCACATACGCGGTGAAGAACATGATGACGACGGCGATGGTCAGGTTCAGTACATTCAGTCGGGACGTGCTGTAGCGGAGCATGGATGGTCAGGTCAGGAATGGACGGAGCAGGCGTTGCGAACCAAATCCGACCGAGTCGGAACGGGCCGAATCGGGACGGTCCGACCGGAACGCGGCGCACAGACGCGCCGCTGACAAACGCGGCTCGAGTGTCGCGCCTGCTCGCTTCCCTCACCTCCCTTCGGGGACCAACACTCGGGTCCGATAGCGACCGGACCAGGGGGGAAGCACGCCGCCGGGCACGGTACGATGAGCGTCCTCGCTGGGTGAATCGAGCGTCAAATACCGTTCGGGGAGTGAAGGGAGGCTCTCTCGCCTTACTGGACGGGTTCGGCCCGGGCCTCGGGTTCAGGATCGAGGTCTTCGGCCGCCGCTTCGACCGCAGCTTCGACATCCGAGATGTCCTCACCGTAGACAGTCGCGACGGCATCACTGGCGTCGGCTTCGCCACTGGCGAGCGCTCCGAGGCGCTGCTGAGTGGCGTCGATGGTCTCGGCCACCCACGAGTCGCGCGCCTCGCCACCGACGATGGAGATGTGCTCGGGCTGGATGGAGACGTTCACGCCGTAGTCCGTCTCGTAGTGGTGGATTTTGCCGACCACGGCGACGTACGCGGGCGTGGTAGCCGACCGGAGCACGTCCATCGCCTCGGCCTGGTACTGCCCGGCGTAGATATTGACGGCCTCACTCGCGGCCATCACGCGCCCCTTCCAGAACTCGGAGTCACTGCCAACGTCCGAGGTCTCGATGAGAGTCCCGACGACCAGTACGCGGTTGGCCGCCTCGCCACTCGGCAGGAGCGTGAACTTCGGCGCACGGTCGTCGCCCTCATCCTCGGGCCTGGTGAACGAGTGGGTGGCTGCGTTCAGTTCCTGGGCGAAGACGCGCTTCGCGGGTTGGCGCTGTGTGACGGCATCAGCGAGGGACGGGTCACCGAGGCCGGGGTTCTCCGACGAGTACGTCGTCTCGACGGCTTCATCGACGAGGAAGTACTCGCCGATGACCGGGCCGCGAACGTCGAACGTCGTGCCGATGAGGGCTTCACGGAAGGCCGCTTCGACGACGCCGGCGTCGAACGCCTCGGCTGCCATTTCCTTGGCCTCCTCGAGGGAGACACCGGTGACCTGCTCGGCCATCTCGGCGTTGAACAGCGCGCGGATGGCACGGGAGCCGTCGTCGAGGATGGCCTTCAGTCGGAGATCGAAGACGCCGTCCACGGCGCCGTGTTCCGAGCAGCGCCCGTTCTGGACAACGCGCGAGCAGTCCTCGTGGGGACAGCGCTTGATGAGGCCACTGCCCTCTTCGAGAGCGACGAGCGTGCCGGTCGCCCGGGTCTTCCCGTCGGTGGGCTCGACGACTTCCTCGGACTTTCTGACCGTACTCGCCTTGTTGAGCGAGATGGAGTACTTGCCCTCGTACTCGTTCGTGATGACCGAGGCGAGGTCGTAGGTGACGCCCTCCTCGAGGGTGGGCAGGTCGTCGGTGTTCTTCGCCCAGACCACGAACTTCATCTGTGCGGACTCGTCAGCGATGAGGCCGACCTGCCGCATGGAGTCGTGGTTGACCTCCCAGAGGTCGGTGACCTGGGCGCGGACATCCACCCACTCCTCGTCGCCGAGGGCGGGGACATCGGCAAGGAGCGTCGGTTCGAACGCCTGGGAGCCCGGGTTCGCGTTGCCGCCGAAGCCAGCGAGGGCTGCGACGCCCTCGGCCAGGTCGCTGTTCTCGAGGTCGTTCTCGTTGATGACGCGGCGCACGATGGACTGCTCGGCGTCCGCCACGGGGACTTTGAACTCGGTCATCTGCGAGAACTCCGCCTGGACGTCGGCCGCGGGCACGTCGATACCCATCTCGCCGAACTCGCCGCTGATGTTCGCCGCACGCTGCTCCACGCTGAGGTTGGAGTTTGCACTCATGGTAATCTCTCTGAGGGGATTCGAGGTACTGGCAGGACAGGCCCGACTCACTCGAGTCGGGCCTCGCCCCTCCCGCACCCCCTCGCCCCCCTTCGGGGGCAAATACACTCGGGAGCGCGAGCAGGACAACCGAGAGCGGCGGATGACGAGTTGACCTCGTCACCACACTACCACACCGGCACTGCCTCGCACCTCGGGTTTTCGGACGGATCGGGAGTTGGACGGCGCTCGTCGCCGCCTCCTCGCTCTCCGACTCAACTTCCCTCATCCCATTTGGGAACCAATACCCACGAGGGGAGAAGTTGGGAGTGGGGAGATCGACGCCTGCCGATCCTCCATCGTCCGAGTTGCACTGGTCAATCGTCGATACGTCGCAGTGGGCCACGAGGACAGGAACTAGAAGGTGTAGTCGTCGTGGCCGTGGGCTTCGGCGCAGTCCTCGCAGATGACGTCGAACGGCGGCCACCCGTAGAAGCCGTCGGCGTCTTTGAGAGGCGAGACGGAGACGAGACCAGACATCTCGCACCCTGGGGTGTCGCACGTCGAGACGACGAACTCGCTGGAGACCTCACCGGTGCCGTGCGGGTCGTGGTCGGGCGTCGGGGACGTGACTGCCTCGGCCGTCTTGAATTCGACGCCGACCGGGGACCGGCGTTGGGCCACCGCGCCGCTGTCGCTGTCCGCGTGGTTGTCGTCGATGCACCGCTCGTCGGGGTGGATGTTGTTCATCTCAAATCCCTCACCCCATTCGGGTACCAATACCTGTGGGACCGGGAGATAGGAACAGTACACGGTAGCGGAGGCAACGTAGTCCTCGTTACCCAAGTCTATTCGTCGAGGGCAGTGTCGGCATCCTGGATGTTAGCGAGTGACCCACCGCGCTCCTCGATATCGAGGTGTTCGTGGACGACTGGGCGGAGCGCTTGGAGGGTAAGCTACCACGGCCTAAAGGCCGTGGCATTCAGCGTGGACTCCCGCTCTAGCCGATTCCTCGGCAGACGAATAGTCGCCGTTCGCGTTCAGCATCCCGCTGTTCAAGCGCACGCCTACGGGTGCGCCTCCACCGGAGCCAGTCTGGTTCCGGCGGAGTTACCGCAAACCGATGTTCTTCGCCGCGTTGTAGTCCGCGTGGTTCTCGTACTCGCACTTCAGGCACTCGAACGCCTCACCACGACGGTTGTCTGGGTGCGTGAACCCGCACTCTGAACACCGCCGACTCGTGTTCTCGGGAGTAACCTGCTCTACGTCGATACCGTATGCTTCGGCCTTGTACTCCACGTAGTCGTACAGGCGGTCGAACGCCCATTTGTGCCCCCACGAGGCGCCAGTCCGTTCGCGGATATCAGTCAAGTCCTCGAACGCGATTACCGAACATCCGTTCTCTCGGGCTTCAGAGACGAGTTCGTTGCTGATCCGGTGGAGCAGCTGTTTGAACCGACCGTCCTCTTTGCGACCGACGGACTGGATGTTCTGGTGTGCCCACCGCGTCCCACACTGTTGGAGGTCACCACGCCGAGATTCGTACGCTCTGCGCCAGTGGTCGAACTCCGCGCCAGTCCAGAACGTACCCGTCGAGGTGACGGCGAGTTGATTCACGCCAAGGTCGACCCCGAGAACCGTTCCGTTCTCGGTGGTCTCCTGTTCCGGCGTGTCAGTCTCCACGACCGTCTTACAGTGGACGTGAAGCTGCCAGTCACCGTGTTTGTGGTGGAGTTCTGCGCCCGTCACTTCGTACGCATCGGAGGACAGGTACTCGTCGTGGGGTGTTCCATCCGAATCCGCAGGCAACACGTAGTCGGCTTCGAGACGCCCGTCTACTGTGGCAAGGCTCACGTAGTCATCGTGGAACGTGGCCGAGCGGTGATCGTAGACGACATGTGGACTGGTGAATTGGGGTTTTGATGCCTTCTTCCCATTCTTCCACCGCGTAACGACGCTCTTGCAGGCCTCGGCGGCCTTGTTGCGGGCTGCTTGGACATGGTTGCTGTGGAGTCGTGTGTTGGCTCGGACATCGTCGTACGTCTCGTCGTTGAGCGTCGTCTTGCTGGTGGTGACGTACTCACCATCGAACGCGTGGTCGGTGACATACTGTGCTGCCCACAAAAACTCATCCACGGTGTCGCGGAGAAGTGCGGAGTCGTCACTGTCCACGGCAAGCGTGATCGGGACAGTCCGTCGCACCTCCATACGTCACATGTACCCTTGATAGTTCATAAACCTCGGGAGAGTCAGCCCGCCATTGTGCGTGGATTGTGTCCCGTGAGTGGCGGCTTCCTCCCGCGCCTTCAGGTGCGGGTATCCGCCTCGTTTCTCCATGAGCTCTTGGACGGTCGCGTCACCCTCACGCGCGAGATAGGCGTAGAGTTGCGCGAGGCGCGGCTCCTCGAGGAGGTCCGCAATGGAGAGGAACTCGCGGACGAGGTCACCGTTCGCCTGGTTTGAGGTGCGGGACATTTCGGTACTGATTACAGATTACAGAGAACGGTGAATGGGTGTTTCGGAATCCGTGGCTCTGTTGAAACCCTCTGTAGCTGATAGGAACGGCGTGCTGACTATAGAGGGTCTATGCAGCACTCGGCCACTGTGATCTCACGCCGTTATTGGTGAATCAACTGCTCAGTAAGTGTGCAAGTGTTGCAAAAATATGTGCCAGTATAGAGTCACTAGAGTGGTCTATACTTCGGATAATAATTAAGTACGTGACAGGGGTATTCAACGATATGGTATGGTCAGATAGCGATGAAGAACAATGTCCTGTCTGTAAGGGGCAAGGGACTGAACCAGCACGAGAACCAGGTGGGGGAGTGGGGGCCGGCGCTTGCACGCACTGTGGGGGTAGTGGATATGTGAAGAAATTGGATTCTGGAAGCGCAATTGATGATAAGTACGGTAGTCCTCAGTCGACATCCGGTAGTGGAGGTGATCCAGTAGCGAGTTTGATGGGCGCCACTATTGGAGACGAAAAGGTCTACAAGCTGATTCAGAATGATGATGGTGAAGATATAAAGTATCCGGTGGCGACTATTGAAGAAGGCAAAATTTACAAGACAATTCAGAATGATGATGATGAAGATATAAAGTATCCGGTGGCGACTATTGAAGAAGGCAAAATTTACAAGACAATTCAGAATGATGATGATGAAGATATAAAGTATCCGGTGGCGACTATTGAAGAAGGCAAAATTTACAAGACAATTCAGAATGATGATGGTGAAGATATAAAGTATCCGGTGGCGACTATTGAAGGGGATATAATTTATCCCATCGATTGATTGAATGGCGACCCCGGTAGCGGAGACTCCAATTCTCGCCACCATATTGAAGTCGGAATGTAGATCTAACCTGACAACAGAGTCAACGGAGTTTGATTTCGTTGTCTCATTAACCAAACCTTTCAGTGACGCGGTCAATGAGGAGTAACTGACTTGTTTTCCTTTGTTGAAATGGCAAGTGTACCTACCGGCTGTTTCAACCAGTGGGGTGAAGCGAACGCAGCTGTCGTGCTGCACTCCCCCTCTTCATCTAATAATTGGGGAAGTGTTGATTTCGGCCTTGCTCAGTGACCGACTCGCGCACTGTATTCAGCACGGCTTCTGAAACCTATCACAGATTGAGGATTTCAACAGAGCCGGATTCGTGATAAGAGAGCGTTCCAAGGTCGCCAGACCGAAAACAGCAGCAAGCAGATGCGTCCCGGCTCAGGTTGCTTAACGGAACAACCAGGAGAACAAGCCTCCCTGTTGCCGGCGTTCGCGTTCTTCGGCCTGGATACGTTCATTCGCTTCTTCGTACTCGCGGAGGACGGCGTCGAGCCCGGAGAGGGTCTCCTTCACGGTCGCGACATCCTCGCGGCGGACCATCGGGCCGAGAATCCGCTCGAGGTGTTTGACGGGGTCCTCGGGGAGATCGGCGTCCTCGGGTGAGAGAAGGCCGGCTCGCCTGAGCTGGGCGCGGTAGCGTTCGCGCTCGCCCATCAGCTCATCCATCGCCTTGAGATAGGTCTCGGCAGTGAATTTGTAGCGGTCTCGCTCGTCCTCGACATCGGCGAGGTCGGTGAGCCGTTCTTCGAGGCGGGTCTGGTACCGTGCAAGCACGCGGTTGTCTTCGCGAGCGACTTTCATTGCCTGGGCGGTGGGCGTTCGGCCCTGAATCGGCCCGACGGTCCAATCGGTGGGGTGTTTCTCGGCGTCGTCGAGACGCGGGTTAGTTCGCGACCACTTGGGGCCGGCAGCCTGGACGGATTCGGCCATCATCCGTTGGGTGCTCTCGTTGAGGTCAGGATTGGTGTCCGTCCCAGTCGGCGCGGCAGGCTCAGTGTCCGTAGTTGTCGACGTCGTCGCGGTCCCCGTCTGGGCGGCCCCCGTCTCGAGACTGGACACTCTGTCGTCTCCGGCAGTGGTGGTGTCGGGGGTAGCGTCGGGCGTGGTCGTCGACGATGCCGCACTCACGTCGTGGCCGGTGGCTGTAGCCGTGTCATCGGCGAGGTCGGTGAGGATGTCGGCGTCGACTGACTGGCCGTTCCGTTCGTTCGTGTCCAGCGGGCCCGAGTCGCTCGGAGCGGGCTCCGACTGGGAAGACTTATCATTCGTAGGGGAAGCGCCGGCGTCACCAGCGGCCTCCTGTGGCTCCTGAGAGGATGCTGGTTGAGCAGCGGCCTCGGATTGGTCGTCGTCGAGGCCGGGCACGATATTGACGGTTGAGGTGTCGCTTCCGCCCCCGTTCCCGGGCTCACCGGTGAACTCCCTGGTGGGGTCGGTCCACTTCATTGAGGGGGCGGTGGATTCGTTACCCTCGTCGGCAGAGCGCGTTGGCCCGTCGGCCTTCGAGAACGTTACACCCTCCTCGCTGGGGAGTTCGTAGTAGTCGTCGACTCGGAGGAGCGCACGGGCGATGGCGACGGCGCCGTAGGTCGCACCCGAGGCGTAGTGTCGGCGGTCCCATTTCTCGCGCATCAACCCGGAGTTGCGAAAGAGCGCGTCCATCCGATCGGGGTCTTTTCCGGTCCAGAAGGCGAGAGTGTGAGCCATCGCCATATCGGCCTCGGATTGGCTCGGATAGTCGGCGTCTGGAGACCCCCACATCGAGCTGTCGCCTTCGTACAATCGGCGCCTGCGGTCACCGCCCTTGGAGTCGTACATCCGTTTCACTATCTCGCCATCTGATAGTTCGACGCCGGGCCCTGCGAGGTCGGCAAACGTACTGGGGCACACAGGCGGGAGGTACTGCGTCTTGACTCGTTCGATGGCTTCCTTGATAGCCGGGTCACGGATAGTCCGGTAGGCGTCGCCGTAGCGGTCGCGAAGCGAATTCGCGCTCTGCCGACCGGAGGCTTCGGTGGCCCGTCGATCGCCACGGATTGCTCGTCTTTCTGAGCTATCTGTCGAGGTGGACGCCGCAAGGCTAAGCTGGCCATCCGACCCGGCCTCACCCCGGATGTACTCGGCATGGACGGCATCTAACTCATCCTGACAAGTCCGAATCTTGGTGGAGGTCCCGTCGAGGTGCGCCCCGGTGACAGTGAAGTACCGATCCGAGTCGTACATCTCGACGCGGCCTTTACGGTTGCCGCCGGGTGGGAGTGCTCCGCCGACGAGGATATGCATGCCGGTGCCGGAGGGTGAGAGCTCGGTATATGAGTTTAGCCGGTCGATGATATCCTGGGCCCAGTCTTCGATCTCGCCGGTATCAGGGTCACGACACTTATCGAGGTCGACGCCGGTGATGGAGATGTCGTCGGTGAAGACGAAGCCGAGTCCGTCGGCGGTCACCCGCGAGTCGGTGAAGGAGTTCCAGGCGGTGTCGAAGTCTCGACGCTGGCTGGGGTTGGTGACATCGCAGTTGATGTCGCCACTCGTCCGATATGGTTTCGTCGGGATTTTGGTAGATTTCCCGTCGTGCTGGCCTTCCCGCCACAAAATCCAGTTCTCGATGCTCCGGATCTCGGTCGGGATAGCGTCGGTAGTTACGTCTATTCTTGGCATGATTCTATCTGTGATTCTCTGGATGTCGTCGCCACGGGTCGGCGGGCGAAACAAACCCGGGCCGGCGGTTGCGGCTTGATTCGGAGACAAACCGATACCCCGTGCCCGATTCTCGGGAAGTAAGGAACCCCACCCACCCAATACTATGATATGTAGCTTCGGAGAGGCTAAATAGAGCTACCAGATTGCTCAATAGCTCCTCTAATTCGATCTGCACACGTGCGCAAAGTCCCGACGGTTGGGGTGGTCTGTCGGAGACGAATTTTGAGGGCAGGAGCCTCCTATCGTTCGTGTGCGCCGTGCGCTGAAATTGCGCGAATTTTCGCGTCGGCGAAATCCTCGTGAAACCACCGGTCTTGAGCTGAGCCACGAAAGGGGCTTTTAGACAATCTAGGCCATTTTGCACACGTGCGCGAAGTCCCGACGGAGGGGAGCCTTGTCCGAACCCCGGTTCGGTCGATACAGGGCCCCTATCGCTCGCGCACGGCGTGCGCGCTCTCTGCGCGGACCCTCCGTAGTGGCTACTGGAGGTCATCGAGTAAGTTGGCCGCGCTGACGAACTCCCAGTCGCCGTCTTCACCCCAGATCGACTCGGTCAGTTCGCCGTGTGACCGACCTCGACGCTTGGCGGGGAGTTCGTCGATTCGGCCTGCGTTGTGCAGGGCTCGAGTGATATTCCATGCTTCTGAGAGATTGGGGACGACCCAGACTCTCATCTCAACGTCGAATTGGTTGAGATCGTCGTAGTGCTTGACGATGTGCTCGTGCCTGACGTTCCAGATTGCCTCGCCGAGTATCGCGGGATTTTCATCCTCGTAGGCAACGACATCGGGCTTCACGTCGGTCCCGAAGACTGGCGTGTACCGTTTGACGAAATACTGATTGGTTTTGTCGTTAGCGAGTGTGCGAGCGAACGCCTCGACCATCACCTTGTGGTAGGTCTTCTCGTTGACATCGCCCTGGTCTTCACCGAAGGCGACCTTCGCACCACACGCGTGCTGGCCTTCGTCAGTGACCGTGTAGTAGACGCGGAGATTTTCGGTCATCTTCTCGAGGTAGCCGAGCTCGATGAGGTTCTCAACATCTACCTCAGGGAACTGACTGTTTATCCGCTCCATCGTCTCGGTGATATCGAATCGGGGATGACGCCCATTAACAGTCATCACGATAGCGGCGAGGAACTGACGGTCCTGAACTGTCAGGTTCTCGCCTCTGTCAGAACCGACGCCACCCACCTGGGTATCCCGCTGCTTGGTAGGTGCTGAGCTGGTGGTGTCATCGTCGGACTGGCTGGCTTCATCACCGAGGTACGTTTCACCCATCGTGGTGGGGTGTGAATCGGCAGTTTCGCCCTCGCTCGAGACGGTCGGGTCACGCCCGTTGTAGAGGAAGTCGTTGATGCGATCTCCCAGATTGCTGTCTGATTCCTCGACGGACGGTTCAGCGGTGGTTCCGCCCTGATTCCCCCCGTTGCCTGCAGACTCTGTCCCGCGTGAATCGAAGTCGTCCTCGGGATCGTCGGCGGAGATGATGTGGCCGCCCGAATGATGCGGTCGACCGCCCTCGTTCGAGGGTTGATTTGGGCGGGTTTGCAAGTCGTTCTGCGGTTGCTTCCAATCTCTGTTGCCGAACGCGGTGTCTGGGTTAATCGTGGTCTGGGATCCAGTGTCCTCGTCGTCACCGACGATTTGGCCGTACCCGCGCTCGCGGTCCCCGGGGGGCACATCGTAGGGGCTGGCGGTCGAGAGCTGCTCGTTGGAAGGGACGGTATTGCTCCCGGGGATCAGGCAGTAGTCGTCCCGCGTGTGACGGGCCTTCTTCGAGTCCACGTCGGTGAAGCGTTCTCCATACGGGGAAACTGAGTCCCCGGTCACAGGGTCGCTGGAGTTGCTGTGGCCGGCCGGGATATCCACGGGGAGCAGCGTCACCAACTCGGGGATGTCGGTCATGAAGCCCGTGTCGGGAAGTTGGGCGACCCACTCACCGCGCGGGAGCGACGTGATCCGGTCGATGAGTTCCTCGTCATCGATACCCTCGTGGAACAGCGTCATCACGAGTTCATCGTCGACGGCGAGCTTGCCGATGAGTTTGGTGTTGATGTTCCGTAGGATCTCCTTGTAGGAGGAGACATCGAGGGCGTCGGATTTTACCTGCTCGGCGAAGTGGACGATAACCTCGAGTGCGAGTCCGAACTCACGACCGTCGGGGATCATGTCGTCTCTGACGAGTTCGGATTGCAGCAGCGGCGCGGCCTCGTCAATGATGAGGTTGATGACGTAGTCCTCGCTGACCGGCGGGGTCTTCCCGACGCGGTGGCGCAGCCGGGCACCGGACCAGATGTAATCGAGCAGCAGGAACGTGAAGAGGTTGCTCGAGGCGGGCCGGAGGTCGCCGGTGTCGATGAGGATGACACGCTTCGAGGCGAGGATGTCCTGAATGTCGAACATAGGCGACTGGTAGGCGTAGCACCCGTTCTCGTCATCCCACTCGGGGACGAAGTTGAGGATACGCCAGATGAACGACCGCTCGGCGAGTTTGGTGATACGGTTCATCACCGCGTCTATAGATGTCATGAACCGCTGACGGTCGGCGTGGATATGCCGGTCAAGGGATTGTTCGAGCGTCTTGTCGCTCACCCTCGGAAGGGACCCTTCCTCCCGGGTTCTCTTCTCCTGGCTGCCGAGTTTCTGCATATCCATCGCAGCCCGGAGGAGGTCACTGATGGGCCACGCGTCCCGACCGTACACGGGGTCGAACATCGCCTTGGTGAGGTTATTGAGGATCTCTTGGGCGACGAACGCCTGGTCGGTCATTTCTCGGCCGAGGACGTACACCAGCAGTTCGTTGTAGCGGTCGACCTTCTCTTGGACGGCAACCGTGCGACTGACGCCGGCAGCGAGTTGCGGCCGGATATCGAAGTAGGGGAACGCGAGCACTTCCTCGTCAGGCCCGGGCACGGTGATGTGGACGACGTCGTCGAGGTTCCCGAATTTCTTGAAGTGCGCTCGCTTGTATTCGTCACTCATCGAGCCGCCCTTCTTGTCGAAGACGAAGATGGGGCCATCGAACGATTCGTAGGCGCTGAGAGTGTCGTTAATCATCGCGGTCGTCTTCCCGCCACCCGTCGTCGCTGCTCGGAGGACGTGGTGGGTGAGCTGTTCTGCGCTAAGTTTAATCGGGATGTCCGGCCGATTGTCGACGGCAGTCTCGGCGTACCCGATGAGCATCCCGTAGTCGTATTGCGAGAGGAGGTCTTCGTCGGTCGCTGTGAGTGGCGAGCGGGCGTCGGGTGACCCGCCAGAGGACCCACGTGAGGCTCGTGGGAGGGCGTCAGTGTGGGGCACGACGACGAAGTTCGCGAGTTCGTCGGGCGAGGCGCACAGGATGGAGTCGCCTTTGCTGAGGCGCCCGGAGAGTCCGCTCGTCGAGGCTTGCCGGGCGTGGCAGAGACGGACGAACTCCTTGTCGTTGGAGCCGAGGATCTCACCCTCGATGCCGTAGTACGGCCCGGATAGGCTGGTGAAGGCGTTAGAGATGCTCTGTATTGTCCGGTCGTTACAGGCGGCGCGGAGGGTCAAACCGAAAGTCGTCGTCGGCTGCTTGTGGTCGATTTGGGCCATCCGCGATCCGGTGATCTTGTTGGTGTCACCGGCGGAGAGCGTCCCGCCGACCTGTTCGGAGATATCGCCCCGGTGGATGTTCCGGCGTTCCTGTTCGGAGGTCCCGAACATCTGCCGGGAGAACTCGTTTTTGAAGGCGCTGAACGTGCCGTGGTTGCCCATCTTGAGGTTGCGCTTGTGGACTTCGGCTTCGCTCGTCCAGTCGTCGCGGGGCTTGAACACGGCCTGGAACATGAACGGGTCGTTCGAATGGACGGCCTGCTCGAGGAGAACGCTCAGTGGCGAACGGTACTGATCGTCGTTGTCGACGGCCATATCGCTGAATGGCCGAAGGAGTGTCATCCAGTCGTTCTTTTTCGAGGAGATGCCTTTCCACCGGATGAGTGAGGGGCGAGCCGCTGCGGGGACTTCCTCAGGGCGGAGGGGCACGCCTTTCGCGATGAGCTGTTCTTCGGCTTCTTCAGTGGTGGGTCCATCGCCGCTCCCGATTGCGTGGTCCTCGAACACGGTGGGGTCCTCGAACCCAGCGAGCCGTTCGAGGTCACCAATGTCGTCGAGCGAGGCGATCCGCCGCCCGCCGACCTGTGCGTTCCCGTTTTCGGTAGCGAACGCGGCGACGGGGTTGAACGGGACAATCTCGAACTCGAATGATTCGGGGTACATCGCGGCGACGTTCGCGGCCAGCGTTTTGAGCGCGGTCGCGTCGTAGGGCGTCACGCTGAGGTAGAAGTCAAATCGCTTCGTGTCTCGGGGCTTGTGGATGACGAACTCGAAGGTCTTCTTGTAATCTTTGAGCCCGAATCGGTTCTTGAGATTGAATCGTGAAGTGTCGGTGACGCCGGCACGGTAGAGGCCGAAGAGTCCAGCGATGATGTTGCCGGGCGTGACCTGCTCGCGGGCGGGTGAGATGAGGATGTACGGGCGGGCTTCGATGGGGTCGCCGAGTTTCTTCCCAGGGCCCGTGGTGGCGTTGTCGTAGGGGTCGAGTCGGTCCTCGGGCTCGCTGTCTCCGGCGTCGTCGCAGCCAGGAGTCTTCGCCAGCTCGGTCCGCTCGTTGGACTTCTCGAACGGGACAAACGGGACATCGCTTCGGTGGGCGTCGGTCGCTGCCCTCGTCTTTGTCTGTGTCTCGCGCTCGCTCGCCGTCTCCGACGCCGCCTCGGGTCCGGTCGACGACTTGGCTCCGTTGAGCTCCCACGCGTCGCGGGGGGTGGCACCCTTCTTGTCGAAGATGCTCTCAGCGGGGGGGTCCCGGTCGGTATGCTTCGTGGCATCGCGTTCGTTTTTACCCCGGTCTGATGGCTGGCTCATCGCAGGTCGGCCTCCTCGTGGGGGCGTGTAGACGCACTCCCAGCCAATGGCTGTGCAACGGTCGGTCTATTTCCGTCCGGGAGAGCGATTCTATTTATCTCGAGTCGTGAGGTTACGGTACTCATCTGGGTGTTCCGGTGGTCAGGTTCATCTGTCGCTGCTGCTATCGGCCTGAGAAAGAATTCGCCCGAGAAGGTCTCGCTGGGAAAGTCGAGCACGGGCGGCTTGTGATAGGTGGTTCCGCGTGTTCGCTCTCGGACGAATTACGGGTTAGGGGGCCGCAATCCACTCGAGGAGCGCCACGAAGATGGAGACCCCGAAGTAGAAGATCGTCATGCTGGCTCCGCCAATCATGAGCCACATCCCGTTCTCTGCACGGTCACTGTTCTTGCGTGCGGTGAACCACACGATTGCACCCAGTGCGAGACCGACGAGACCCGCGTACTTGAGCACGAGGAGAACGGTGTCGTACAGGTTGGTCATGATGCCTTCCAGTCCACTGGTCCCGTCAGCAGCGGTCTGCGCCGCAACAGGACTCACGAAAACAGTCAGGACGACGAGACCCACGATGAGGCCCGTGCTGTGCTTCTTCAGGAGGTTCTTTACTCGGAGGGTGTTCATATGATTCCCGCCCCCGGGTACGCCACGTTCGAAGATAAAGTCGAGCAGATTACATCTGATGTAGCGAATGTAATGCATCCGCCTTAGGTGCTAACAGGCGATAATTCGAGTTTATTACGATAAGTATATGTCTGTATATCGCTTGACCGGATGTGAAGAAGAACACCCTCCTAGTGCCCCTTCTTCGACTAGGTGATTGAAGTGTATACAACCGACTCGAACGGCTCTTCCAGTCTCGATAGCGAGTGCGACGCGCCCTCGGCGAAGATCAACGTCTGTCTCCGGCGAGAGACCCACGCGCGGCTCACGGCGTACAAGAATCTCAACCCCTTCGTCGTCAAGACGTTCGACGAGGCGGTGACCGAGCTGCTCGACACCATCGAGTTCCCAGACCCCGACGAGTTCGAGAGTGTCTTCGTCCCGTCGATGACGCCTCCGAATCTGGACGACGAGTGAGACGGACAGACTATCCCCCTCGGTTTCTCGAACGGTTTTGCGTGCTGATCCACCGAATCTGGCATTCTGTCGCCTCCTCCCGAGCGTACCGAGAGGGATTATCTGGAGAGTTCAGAATTTTGCGGCTCTGTTGAAATCCGTCACAGCTGACAGAATTTGGGTGCTGCATATAGAGGGTGGGTTCAGAAGATTGACTCTCGAGTACACCAACCTCATTATTAGCGCGTATCGATTTCAGAACCCATTCACTGCCCGCATTAATCATATTCGAGTTAGTAGATTCCAATACCTCTCAGTTTGATTTGGGCAATTCGACGACGAATATCGCTCCTTTGGGTTCGTTGTCCTCAACCCACACTTCCCCCCCGAACTGCGTGGTTATGGTATGGACAAGGTACAGGCCGATCCCAGTACCGGGGCTCTCCATCCCTTTCTCCCCCTTCCCGAAGATCGCCTCTTTTTGACTATCAGGGATTCCGGGGCCATTATCCGAGATTCGAAGCCGAATCCATTCGGCACCCTCATCGTAGGAAACTGTAATTTCAGGTGTCTCCTCATCATTATGCCTGACAGCGTTCTCAAGGAGGTTTCTGAAGACAGACGAGAGCATCTCGTTCCCCTGTACTGAAACCTGTGGAAGATTCTCGGGGACGTGAACGTTGACCTCGGGATAGGACTCACGTAATGCTTCCAGTTCGGCTTTCAACATGTCGTCTAACGCAACCGGTTTTACCTCGACTATCTCTCCCCCCGACAGTGAGTCTACGAAGTCACGGGCAACATCGGTGAGTTCAATCACATGCTGGGACTTGTGCAACACGCGTTCGAGTGCATCCTCTCCCTCTTCAGTGACGTGCGCCTGCAGTGTTTCAGCCCAGCCGAGAATCACGGCCATATCATTTCGAATATCGTGGCGAATCACGCGATTCAGGGCTTCGAGCTGCTCCGTCTTCTGTTCGAGCTGCTGCCGATACGATTCTCGAGCAGTCACGTCGGTGATCGTCACTAACTGTCCAGTCTTCACTTCACCAGCCATGAACGGCGAATTCGATACCTCGTAGAAGCGCGTCTCCCCGTTCTGCGTAACTGTAATTACGCGTTGCTCTGTGAGGCGGTTCGATAGTTCACTACTCACGGATTCGACTGGACTCCCGATCGAGCCGTGGAGGCCCGGCAAGATCGTCCGGGCAGCTTGGTTGTAGTCTCGAATGCGGCCATCCGGATCAAGGAAGAGTGCGGGGTCGTCCGTTCCGCCAGTCAGTCGGACAGCTTCGAAGCGCTGGAAGTAGACGAATAGCGTTCCTACAGCGAACAGCGCGACACCCGGCGGTTCGTACATGAGTGGTAGCAACCCCTCGATCTCGCTGCCGAGAATCGTTACGACAGTAGGCGCACCAGTCAGGCCGACCAGAATCAGAAGTGGCCGGCTATCCGTCCCAGTGTGGTAGAACCGTTCGATGAGCATGAAGAAGCCAACCGCAATGACCGCGTATGAGAGCCCCAGGAGGATCCAGTAGAACAGTTGGTGATGGATGGCAAGATGGGGAAACGGCTCAGCCATCCATTCGGTCGTGAAATAGAGATTGTGGAGCGGATTCGTGACCTTGAGCACGATAAAGAAGAGAAACACGCCACCGACGAGGTGCCGATAGGGGGCTTGTCGCGGGTGGCGCCCTGTGTAGGCAGCACAGAAGTAGAGCCAGGCCCCGACCGCGACGAATGCGAAGACGAACCCGAAGATGTAGAAGCCGAGTTTTGCCGGAACAGTCGGTGCGAGAAGGTATCCGAGGTAGCCACCTGACCAGAGGGCCACTGAGAGTAAGAATACGACGAGGCCTTCCCGGGTTTCTGGATGTTGGATATTCCGGGCCCGTGGAATACTACCGAGACAAGCAATCGCAGACAGAGCAAACATCAACACATATCCCAGAAAAACTCCATTCACTCTACTTATTAGGAAGGGAATGACTGGTTGATAGCTTTTTGGATTTGATTATCGGCTAAATCGAGTCCGAAATCACCATATTCCTTTGAGAAATGGAGCAAATAACCTCTCTGTATGTGACAATGAAATGGAAGCGGTCGTGCGACCGACTCGCGCGTTGTATTCAGCACGCTGGAATTGACCTGCTCACCAGCTGTCAGGTGACAGCTGCTGACTATTAGGACAAGTTCAGTAGAATATTTTTAATTGTATTATATAATTATTGAATGATTCGATGGGAAAAGCGGGCAAATTGATCACCATCAAGAGTCTCAGTTTCTGTCTGAATCAGGGACGAGACGAGATTAGTTGCGAAGTGAGACATAAAGAAGCCCGCCTGTCGCCGTTACGAGTATTCCAGCAACGAGCATCAGTGTCCGGTATCCTTCGACGGTGCTCACGAAGAACGTCTCAGCGACGAACGTGAAGCCGACTGCACCAATCGTCTGTCCGAGACGGAGCATACTGGTTCGCACCCCCATCATCCCAGCACGGAGATCCTCCGAGACAAGCGTAACCACCTTCATATCGATGGACGGCAACGCGAGTCCGATCCCGATGCCGAAACTGAGTAACGCGATAACTATTACCCCTGTCGTAGACGACCGCCAGATGAGAAGCAAGCCCGAGCCGAAGGCGACAAATCCCAACGAGATCAATTCCGGAGCGGTCCGTCGCTGGGAAATCCGTCCATACAGCGACGACGTGACAGCATTCGCCAGAGCTGCGACGGCCAGTATCAACCCGATAGGTGAGGAGGTCAATCCGAACTCGTCACTCAACAGCAGCGGCAATGCCGTTATCACGGCGCCATAGTAGATGAACACCGCCAAGAACATTGCAGCAAAAAGCGCGAGTGCTTCTGGCAACTGAATCACCGCATAGATTCGGGTGATATATGTGGAGAGCTGGACATCTGACGCACCTGTCGACTCGTCCAATGTTAGCACTGCGAGAATCCCAACGGGGATCGCTACCCCGAAAAAGAGAAATGGGACACTCCACCGTACCGTTGCGAGTACGCCACCGAGTAGCGGATAGAAGGCTGCTCCAACGCCGATCATGCTACCGTTTATGCCGATGAGGGTATCGCGACGGTTCCCCTCGTAGATATCACCGATCAGGGTGACTGCGAGCATCACAAGTGCAGTGGCCCCGATTCCCTGGAGGAATCGCAGTCCCAAGGCGACGAAAAGGTTCGTCGTAAAGGCGATTCCGGCGCCCGCAATGCCGAACGTGAAGAGTAGCGGGACTAACACCCACTTACGACCGATTCGGTCGGCTGCGTAGCCGATGAAGGGAGTGAGGAAGATTCCAGGGATTGAATAGGCGGTGATGAAGAGTCCGACTGCTGCATCTGAGACGCCAAAGACTGAGCGTAGTTCTGGGAGGAGTGGGCTGATTAGTGAAACGCCCATGACACCGATCAATGAGCTCGAGATGATGACATAGAATACGACGGAGTACCACGGGATTTCTGATCCACTCGTGTCTCCACTCGGGTTTTCGTTCATAGCCAGTACCGATGAGGCTGATGTCTGTTTTCCTTATAGGACTGCGGGTTTCGGCGACGTGGGCATCCGCATTTCAGAGTGGCCGTTACCTGGATTATCAGTATTGAGTAATCCATGAGTATCCTGTTTCTACCGATTCGGGTAGGTCACTCACGTCCGCTTTCGCGTGACCGACTCGCGCTCCGTATGCAGCATGGCCTCAAGAAACTATCAGCAGTTGAAGGTTTCAACAGAGCCAGTTTTGCGTAAATTCACCCGGCGACGGGTTCCTTTGAGAGGGGTGGAAGGTCAGTAGGGTCGTAATCTTCGGGTTTCGGTTCGGTGGTGGAGGTCATGATTGGAGTGTGGCTGTATGTGTCGTGTATCAGGCCAGATGTGGTCAGGGTAGATCATAGGAGTATCCAGGCGAGGGCGCTGAACACGTTGCCGCCGATGCTGCCGCCGACGAGGGTGAGGCCGATAATAATGCCTCGACGACCGCGAGCGTCAGCGAGTGAGCCGCGACTGCCGAATGTCCACCAGGTCACGCCGATAATGAAGATGGCGAGCCCGAGTGCTTGGAGCACGAGGCTGAGGCCGGTTGCGAGCTGGGAGAGCGTTGTCACGCTTGTGCCCGTCACCGCCCCGTAGGGCCATCCGACGGGGAGGAATTGGCTCCCGAGGATGAACACGAGGACGTCGTAGATGACGTCGATAGCGATGATGGCCATAAAGCCCGCCGCACCGCCGATAGCCATCCCACGGTAGCGGACCATCGAGCCGGCGTTGTTCGAGGAACACACCCATCCGATGAGGCCGATCACCAGCGCAAGAAGCGTCCCGTAGCGCCCGATGACGGCTGCAGTCTGGTAGAGTTTGAGGGTGGGCCCGACGAGTGCACTGACGCTACTCATGCTTTCTTTCCCCCACCGTGTTTACTGGTCCGGCGGCGCATCCGCACGTACCAGAGTGCGAAGATACCGAGGGCAATCCACTCGACGAAGATGAGGGTGTCATCGATCGCTGCCGAGATGTACGCGCCGACCGTACCGATGGGGCTGAAGGTGACTTCACCCGGTGGGAGCATGTAGATGATACTGTCGCCCTTGTAGTAGGGGTCGTCCGGGCCGGTGTCCCAGACATCGCCCTCGTAGTATGCGCGGACGGTCATCCCATCCCAGGTGATGGGGGCACGTCCCTCGGCATCGGTGGTGACGGTCCACCTCGTGCCGTCGCCTTGGACGACGGTGATAGCCTTGCCCTCGAGGAACCCATCGGAGGTGTTGGTGAGGATGAGGGTCCCCTCGTGGTCTTCACCCGTCGGCGAGCGGGTGGTTTCCATCAACCGGAGGACCGTCTGGGCGTACGGTTTGCTGTAGGCTTCGATTTGGGCATCGTCGAGGTTCGCACCGTAGGGGTTCCCCACGCCGGTGACCTGAACAGTCTCTCCTGTGTCGAGGTCGTTCGAGTTGACAGTGACGACGTGTTGTCGGTAGAGTTCTGTCGGGGCGTCGTTATCGGGGTCGTTGACGCCGGCTGGAAGGGGTTCACCGGCAAGCCGAGCGGTCACTTGACTATCGACGGTGGTGATCCATCCCCAGCGTTGGTACTCAGCGTTCCGCTGGGGGAAGGCCATCGTGACGTTGGCAACGCTGGTTTCGTAGTGGTAGATGGCCGGCCAGCGGTCGTTATGCGTGTGGGTCACATCGTAGGTCGACGAACTGCTCAGGGTTCGGACTTCGACTTCATCGTTCCGTGCGATGCCGTAGAACCGCCACGGTGAATCGACGTAGATCGTTTTCCCGTTGATATCGAGGCGGATTTGCGTCCACGGATCGGCAGGAAGGTCCTGGTCACCGTCCCACTTGAGGATAAGACGGTCGTCGCCGGCGCCGTCGATGTGAGCGACGGTGACGTTGAGGTTGGGCGAGTCGTAGTCGGTGATCGTTACGGGGACGCTGTATGAGGTCGTGTGCGTATAGGAGTCCGTGCTGGATTGCGTCCACTCACTGCATCGCGAGCTCGTGATGCCCCAGCGGGTTTTGGCCTCGGTGGTCACTTCGAGGGTAGCGGTCAGCGTGTATTCGCCACGAGGGTATTCGAGGGGTCTACTGGAGGGGTCGTCGATAGCGATCCATGTTTCCGGGCCGAACTGGTTCCATTCGGAGTCGCCGTCGAAGCCTGGGGCGTCGAGCCGTACGGACATCACTTCAGCACTCGAGCTGAGGATGTCGTATTCGACCCACTTCGTCCGGTCGTGGTAGTGCCAGTGGGTACTTGTGTGCGTGTGCGTGGAGTTGTCGTGGGTGTGCGTCCGGCGGTGGATGTGGTTTATCCGGCACTGGTCGACGTAGCTGTAGTCCGGTGGTGCGACGGCTCGGTGGTCGTAGGGGACGTACGCCCCGCGCGTAGGAGCGCCACCCGAGACGTAGCTTCCCCGATACCAGACAGACCCGAAGACGTGGTTGATGCCGACCCACGAATCGCGAACAGTATCGAAGTCCGACTGGCCCCATTTCCGGGGCATACTCGCGCCGCTACTGGTCGGGTACAGCTCGCGCCCGTTCATCATCGGGACAGCGACCCGCTCGGAGTCCTGGGCATAGCGCATGTACTGGCCGGCAGCGTGGAGGTTTCGATCGATGGTATTCCCGTATTCTGCGTCGTGGATGAGTGCCTCATCCGGGTTGACGACGTAGTGTTCTTCCTGTGCGGGGTCCCATCTGACATCGGCGTTGTAGACGGGCCGCCACTCCCCGTATTGGTTAGTGATACGGACGAACCATTTCCCGTCGACACTCGTCGGGCCGTCGTAGGTATTGTTCCCGTGAACGAGGAGAAACTGTGTTTTCTGGTATGAATTGGCGTCAGAGTAGCGAAGCCACTCATCCCGGTAGGGGATCGCGTTGAAACTGCTGACCTCTCGGATATAGAGGTCCTGTGTCCCGGCGTATCGAAGCGTCTGCGAGGGTGATTGCGACCTCGCGTTCAGGACTGTCGGGCCGTATGGGTAGTCGTTCTGGAAGTACCCGTCGTACGTGATACTCGCCGGGTCGACATCGGCATCATTGTTCGCGAGGACTCGGTAGGTGTCCTGGTAATCATTCTCGACACCGGGCTCGGGTGCTGGAATCGTGTAGATGGGACCGAGTCCGTCTGCGACCACGATGGTTGCGGGTGCGAGGACGAGCGTCACTGCGAGGAATGTCGTCATGGCCAGGCGGGAGTGACGCCTGAGTGTCCGGCACAGACTTCGAGGACAGCCGCTGCCGCGATGTCGACCGAGACTCCACCGCGTGCTTGGGAGGACGCGGACGAGACGTGCGAAAACGCCACTCAAGAACTGTGTACAGAGACCGCAGGCGGTGGCCGCGACACGTCCCCCCAGCGTGCTGGTGGCTCCCCCTGTTTGAGTTCGCGTTCGAGAGTGCGTCTCGTCTGGTCCCCGGGGGGGATCAGCCTGAGAGGACATAGTCAATCAGGCCGATGAAGATCGGGAAGGCGAAGCCGATAATCGAGAGGATGATTCCGGTGGTTGCCATCGCGAATCCGCGTCGCCGGTTGTTCACTGAAGGGCTGACAAAGTACGCGATGATGCCGAGTATCATCGTGATAAGCCCGGTCCACTTGAGGAGGTTGCCGACCCAGCTGGGAACTTTGATTGCGTCTTTCAAATCCGAGGTGAGAGTACTGAGGTCGGCGGTCGACTGCAGTGGGATGAGCGAGGCGTACTGAGTGCCCGAAATAGAAGTCGTCCCGAGGTCCGCGATCGGACGATCGATTCCGTATGCGAACGGGCCTGTCGCGGCTGCCACATCGGAGATGGGGCTGCCGGTCGACAGTGGTCCACCGACGAGGATGGACCAGCGAGTGATGATCGCAAGGGTCTCTGGTTGGAGGAGTATCATGGGAGGGTTTCTAACGTCGCCCGTAATCTCGACGGCGTTGTGGAGTGCCCGAGGGGAGGCCATCTGCGGGTAAATACTCTCGCAGGCCACATCCGCCACACCCGCTACATCTACTGTGGACGACAAATGGCTATATCCGCCTCTTGCCTACGATGGCCGATGGCCAGTCCCGTCCATCTCCAGTCGCTCGCACGGTACGTGAGCGACGGCTCGCTGCTCCAAGGTGGGCACGACGACGCCTGTGCGTTGCTGAAACGTACGGGCCGGCGTGTAATCGTCCAGCGAGCCTCGGCCGGGACACTGTCCACATCCAATCGTATGAGAACACCCTCCGATGCCTGAAATACAAGTTGACTGGCACTCTCAGGAAGAGGCCGACCGCCTTCGGAATCTCCGTGACCGACACGGGATGGTATGGCGCGGCGTCCTCCTCGAGGGAGCCAAACACGCAGAAAGCATAGACCTGTTCAAGGCGCTCCTGGAGCTCCATCCCGAGCTGGCGACGCCGCTACCAACCCAGCACGATGGCGTGAACCCGAAGCGAACAGCCGCCACTGAGCAACTGCGCGAACAGATACTCCAGCGCCAACACGCGCGCTCAACGACGGACCTCCCTGTATCCGCGTTCACTAACGGGGACGGGGAAGCCGACTCCGACGCCGCCGGCGACTGGAGTGGCGAGAGCGACGAGAGCGCTGCCGAGCACGAGACTGAGACCGATGCCGACCCCCGCACGGGGAACGGTGACGGCACACAGTCCATCGACGTGACATCGGCTGTCGCCCGGATGCAACAGGCTCGCACCGCCCGCACCCACCATGTGCAACGGCCGGTGGCGGCCGAAGGCACCCGAGCACGTGAATATGAGCGGTGGGACGTTGCCGAGGCACGGACCGTCGACGCTGACGGTGACGGTGCTGAATCGCTCCATCCGTTCGATGCTCACGATGACGTCGAAGACGCGGCTCGTCACCCCGACGAGGAAGAAGACGAGGACGTTATCGACCCGCACTATGATTACGGGTATGCCGACGGAGGCGGCTACTGATGAGCCGGACGAAGGGTCCGGTCACGCGTATCTCCATCCCGTCGGATGAGGAGTATCAGTGGCTCGACGCGATTCGTGAGGATCTCGGCCTGACGTGGCGCGGGATGATGCTGAAAGCCGAACAGCGGTTGCTCGCCGCCGAGCGTACCTGGCCGGCAGAGTTCCAAACTCCCAGGAATACGATACTCGTCGAACCGGACTCGGAAGCCGACACAGATTCGGCTTCGTCTTCGCTCGAAGATGAGGCCGAGGGGACGGAGGGGAGCGCATGAGCAAGGACATCCCGATGGCGTCGCACCTGCTCGCCTCGAAGATGTTCGGCGTGTCGGCCCGGAAACTGGCCGAGTCGATGGGGCCACCCCTTATTGTACCGATCATCCTCTACACGATCGGCCTTCCGCTGATCGTGACGGCGCCGTTCGTGCTACTCGGCGGTATCGTCGGGTACGCGATCTATATCAAAACCCCACCGGGGCAGCGTCCACTGCGGTATGCGGCGGCGCTGGCTCGGCACTTCCGTGGCCGGACGGGCTACGTCTGGAAGCCACCGGAACCTGGCGAGCACGATATCGCCTACCACGAACCTTTCGAGGGTTGGATTACGGGACGCCCCACACCGGCCGGCGAGGATGTGGACGAGACTGACGATAGTGCGGAGATGGATGCGGACACGGACGCGAGTGCGGATGCTGGCCCCGATGCGGATTGGCCGGTTGCGACCGCGATGACGAACGGAGACCTACATGACTGACTACGAAGACGCCGGTTCGACGCTGGATCTCATGGACTTCAAGAACGTCCGTGACGGGGGCGTCGTTGAAACGCCTACGACCTATGCCATGCTCGTCCGGGTGCAACCACGGGAGTGGCTCATCCTCTCTGAAGAGCACCAGGAGAGCCTCTACCACTCGTTTATGACGTTCCTGCGTGGGGTTCAGTTTCCCACGCAAATCCTCTCAGTGACCACTTCGTACGACCCGGAACCGTACCTCGAGCGATTCGAGAACATCGAACGCCCACTCATCGGGTCGGGAGATGGCGACATCGAGAGCGACGAGCTTGATGAATCACCGTTGCTCGACTATGGCCGGAAATACCACGCACAGTGGCTCCGGAACGTCGTCGAGGTAGCCGAGATCCGCGACCGTGACTTCTACGTTGCCGTCTCCGTCGCAAAGGACGAGGACGCTGATGATGGGCTTGTGACCCAGATTCGCGGGTTCCTTCCCGGAGGGAACGATATCGAGGCCGAGAACGAGGCCGCATGCATCGAGGAAGTGAAGGCCCGCGCCCAGCGTGTTGCCTCGAAACTCCCACAGACGCAGGTGAAAACCGAGATTCTCGACACCCGCCCGGCCGTTCTCGAGGTCCTCTACGAAGTGTACCACGGCGAAAAGCCGCCGATTTCGTTCACACAGGGGAACTACACGACTCCGAGCGAGAACGTCCAAGCGGTCGCTGATGAGGCGTACAACGTCGAAGAAGCGACACAGGCCGAAACGAACGAGGATGGCGAGTTCGAGTTCGACCGCGTCTCGCACGAGTATCCAGAGAGTACGCCCGAGCCGGAGGCCGAACCACTCGCGCCGGTCGGCGATGGTGGGTACGCCCACCCGGATTTCGTCGAGCGCATCTCGAAGTCGCGTATCCTTCGCTGGTATGTACGGAATATCGGGCCGGTAGGCCACGGTCCACGCCCGGTGGTTCCTCGGTCGATTTTCGCCGGCGTCTTCCTCGGGCTCCTCGGGTTCGCGCTCGGGGGCGGGGCACTCGGCGGGTTCGTCTGGTCGATGGAGTCCATCGAACGGAGGACGGAAATCTACTGGCTGGCTCGGACGGCGTCGTTCGCGACGGGTGCGGCGAGTCTCCCGGTGTTCCTGTTGAGTCTCGTCGTACTCTTCCCGTCGGGGCGGAAGACGAAGGGGCTCGCAGTCGCGGGGCTCGCAATCGCTGGCTGTGCAATCAGCCTGTTCCTCGCGGCGTATCCTTACGATTGGGACTCGAACGCGTCCATCACGACGCTCACGGTCGAAGTGTACGCGGCGGGGATTTTCGCCCTGCTCGTGGCGGTCGTCCTCGCGGTGCGCTCGCGGCAGAAGATCGATCTCTCGAGTCTCGCCACGGTTGACCCCGACCTCAACGCTGCCCTCGACGCTGACGCGGATGTGCTTACGGACGGTGGGCCTACTACGGCTGGGTCGGAAGGCAATGCCGAGACGGGTGTCGATGAACAGAACGATGCCAGCCCGACCGCTGCTGAAGCCGGTGGTGACCGCCCCGGTGACGGTGACAATCACGCGGTTGACGACGACTCGCTCGCGTCGGCGGAATCGGAGACGGTCGGCGAGCGAACCGAGGCCGAACAATGAATCCCCTCCACAAACTCCTCGACCGAAACGGTACTGAAGAAGATACCACTGAACGCATCCCGATCGACGACCTCTCCGGCGAGGAGACCCAGCTCGCGCTCAAGTACCTGGACCTCCTCAACCGGGACGCGACACGGAAGAACATCGAGTGGGCGGCCTACCAACTGCAGGCCGATGAGGTGCCGCTTATCTCGGCCGTCGAGTCGCTCGAAGAGCGCGAGAAACTGGACAAGAAACTCGTCGCACCACGCGCGATGGAGCGCCACCCGACGTTCCAGATTCGCGAGGAGAAGATCACGCAGATTCTGACCGTCACGGGGTTCCCTCGGAAGGTGAACCTCGGATGGTTGGTCCCGCTGACCATCGCTGACGTCGACCTGCGGCTCTCGCTGCACATCACGCCGCGCAACGCTGCAAAGACGCGCCAGCAACTCCAGCGGCGCTACACGCAGACGACGACCGCGCTCACACTCAAGAGCCGGAAGGGACGGACGGACACCCAGCAGGACGAACTCGAACGCGACGACCTCCTGCGTATCCTTCAAGACGTGATTCGGGGGACGACGAAGGTGTACGATATCGCGATTTACATGGAGTTGATCGCGGACTCCCACGAGGAACTCGAGGAAATGCGTGAGCGCGTCGATACCATCCTTGCGGAGCAGGACGTCGAAACGACGGTCCTCCACCACCAGCAAATCGAGGGGAACGGAACCATCGTGCCGCTAGCGACGGACACAGTCAAGAACGTCCACCCGATCCAGTTGGAGGCGCTGGCGACGCTATTCAACCTCGTCGAGCCACCGATATACGACGCGGACGGCATCATGATGGGCTTCGACGACACCTCGCGGCCGGTCATCATCGACCGCTACGCCCACTCCGGGTTCGGGATGGTCATCTCGGGCAAGACGGGGTCGGGGAAGTCCTACGCCCGGAAGCTCGAAATCTATCGCCGGCTTCTCGCCGACCCGACGGTTCAGTGTATCCTGTTCGACCCAGCGGGTGACGACTACCCGTTCTTCGCGAAGAAACTCGGTGGAGAGGTCATCCGCTTCGGTGGGGCACAGAAGGTGAACCCGATGGATATCTCGCCACCGTCGGGCGAGGCGGGCGCATCCGAGGACACCTACCCACTGACGGTTCGCTCGGTCGTGGAGATGCTGAATACGCACTACGAAGACCGGGGGGGCCTCCCCGCTGCGGAAGAGGGGATGTTGATTCAGGCGACGCATTACGCGTATCTCTCGAAGGGGATCGTCCTCGGCGAGTATGAGTCGTACGCGAACGAGTCGCCCACCATCGACGACCTCATCCGGGGCGTCCAGGTCATCACCCACGGTGGATTCATGCCCGCGCTCGAGGAGGGCCTCGTCGACGAGGCTGAGCTCGATCATTTCCAAGCTATGGGCATCCTCTCGGAGGAGGGTGAGCCGCTGACGGAGACGCACATCTCGGTCCCGATGGCGGTGTTCACGCCGTCGGAGAAGCATCAAGAGGTTGCACGGGCGCTTGAACCGAAATTCGAGTCGTTCAAACCAGGGGGTATCAACCACAACCTGAACGGGCAGACGAACCTCGAACTGAACTCGCGGCTGGTCGTGATGGACATGAGTTCGTTCGCAGACACGGGCGAGATGCCGCTCATCCTCCACGCGATGTTGCAGTGGGCGTACCTCGAAGCGAAGCGTTCGCCGAACCGTTTCGATGTCACGTTCGACGAGGCGCACTATCTCCTGGGTCGCGAGTCCACGAGGGACCTGATCAACCTCTTCATCCGCCACGCTCGCCACTACGACGCGGGCCTGACGCTGATGAGTCAGACCGCACACGAGTTCCTGCGGACGGACGCGCGCCGCGAGATTTACGAGAACTGTGACATCAAGATGCTGTTCTACGCGCAGTCCGTCTCGGACGCGACGAAGGAGTATTTCGACCTCTCGCCGGCAGAGGTGAAGTACCTCCAGTCCGCACCGCGTGGACAGGAATCGGGGTACTCGGGCTGTCTGCTCTCGACGACGAAGCACGGTCGTCGTCGCCTCGAGGTTCACTCGGGTGAGTTCGAGCACTACATGATCGACAACGACCTCGACCCGTGGGACTTCATCGAGGAGATGGAGGGTGTCGGTGCACCTCGCCCTGCCGAGGGGGACGCGGGTGGGTTGCCCGGTGATTCTGAGCTGACGCTGACGGATATGCCGGATATTACGAACCGCGAGTTGGACATGGAGCTCTCGAAGGAATTCGCACGCGACCGAGAGCGGCCGGAGCCGTCGCCGGAGACCACGATGGGTGGTGACTCCGCGTCGGATGTCCCAGCATCGGGGTCTGGTGATCGCTGATGGCACTCAGTCTCGCAGTACTGCTCGCGGTTACGCCGCTGCAGTTAGCAGGGGGGTGGCCCGACTCGGTCGCGGAAGCCATCTGGGGATGGTTTACTGAGACGCTTGGAGGAGCCGCGGATGGCCTCTCGACATCACTCACGGACAAACTCATCGAGGGTCTGCTGAAAGTCCCGAACCCGTACGGATCCGCATCTGCGGGTGAGGCGTGGACGGGGATGTTCGAGATATCGTTGGTCTTGCTCCCAATCATGATTGCGCTCGCGCTTATCGCGTGGCCGTTCAGTGAGGACCGCGAATCCGGGCTGATGGAGCTCGTCGTCCGAACGGTAATGGTCTTGTTGCTCATCGGTGTGTCCCAGCCAGCCTGGGGCTTCGCGATTGACGCGACAAACGCCGTCACGGTCGCTATCCTAGATCTCGATCCCGGTGCGGGCGAAGTCAACTACGGATACGGGAACGGGCTTCTGGGTGCGGCTAAGGAAGCGCCGACGTTTGCGCTGAAGTTCATCGTATCGATTATCGCGGCGATTCTGTCAGTCCTAGCGCTGCTGCTGGCGTTGTTTTTCCTGTTGCTGCGCTGGTTCATGATCTGGATGGCCTACGTCGGGACGCCATTCTTCGCGGTGGTCTGGTTCGTGGGGCGCGGCCCGTTCAAGTCGGTCGGGAGTGTCGGGGCAACGTACATGCGGATGGGCGTCTTCTCGCTGTTAGCCGGACCGATTATCGCCATCCTCGTGTTGACCTTCCAGGTCATCGAGCATGGGGCGATCCTCCAGGCGACAGGCGGGAGTTCCGACACGGCGGCCGGGCAGATCCAGAACGCGGCGGGCGAGGTTGGCCTCATTTTCGCCGAGCTCGCACTGATGCTCATCTTCCCGGTGCTGCTCATCGTGACGATCTGGAAGCTTATCTCGTGGGCTGGCAAGCCCATCGGGGCGGGCGAGGCGGCGGCCGTCGCGACGATGGCTGTCACGGCGGCGGTCGGTGGCGCGGTCGCCGGTGCGGTCGGTGGCGGTGGAGCGGCATCCGGTGGCGCAGCTAGCGGGTCCGGGGGCGGTGCTGCTGCCGGCGGGTCCGGTGGAAGCACGGCTGGCGGTGCAGCGGCCTCCGGCTCGGACTCGAGCGCCGGCGCGGGTGCGAGCGCGGGGAGTGCGGGAAGCGCGAACGTCGGCGTTGGCGGGTCGGGGCTCTCGAGCCGCCTAACGACGCGTGCGAAAGACACTGCCGGCAGGGTGAAGCAGGGTGTTCACCAAGCGGCGGCACACCGTATCGACCATGTCGGGACGTCCCAGAAGCTGGACGAGGCACAGTCCAATCTCGCCGCAGCGCAGACGGACGAACAGGCGGCCCGTTCGCAGGCCAAGTTCATCCAGAACGCGATGGGCTCCGACCAGATGGAGATGGCTGAGGCGAAAAAGCAGAGTTTCCTCGATTCCGAGCCGATGGAAAGCCAGACGCCGAAATTCAAGACCGACCCCGACACCCTCCACAAGAAGATGTCGTACATGGGGACGGACGGTGTGCCTCGAACGGTCAACCTCACACAGAAGTACAAGCAGGCGAAGGCCCAGCAGCAGGACGCTGGCCAGCGCGTCGAAGAGTCTGAGGCTGCCGTCTCGAAAATTTCCTCGCAGAAGCGCCGGGCAGGCGTTGGAAAGGCCGTCGGCAGGAAGGGTGTTGGTGGCACGGCGAGGGCCGGGAAGTTCGCGACCAAGACCGGTGCGGCCGCGATAGTCGGCGGAGTCGGCGGGAACTCCTACCTCGCGTACTCGATGGGCCGCCGAATTGGGCAGCCGATGATCGGCTCAAACGGGCCGAAAGAGAGTCCGAACCAGAACCGCCAATTCTCGGAGTTCGGGATGGCGACTGCTGGACAGGCACCCAAGAGTAACAACCTCGGGACCGAGAATTCGGAGGGAGGGAATCTCTAGACGCGTCTAATCGGAGCAGGAGTGATATCACAGGGAACCCCTGGGTGAGGCGACATCTCTGGTGGTCGTTCTCCGGCTCTCGGCGCAGGCTCTTCCGCCGCTGTAGCGCGAGATGTTAAATACGAGTACCAGCCTAATAGGGAGAGATACCCCGAATCTCGGGGTCACAAGCCCATCGACACGGTGCGGGACAGAGACTCGAGAACTACCCCCCAACCAAACCACGGCATCACCTAAACAGACTCATGCCAACAAATATCATCAACGCACTTACCCATACCTCCCTCGGCATCATCGTTATCGCCGACTTCGGGTACGTGCTCCTCCGATCTCGGAACGGGTTCCCCAAGTACGGTCCTATAGGCCGCGTCCTCGAGTCTGTACTCATTTCTATACCCGCAACGTGGTGGCTGGTAAGTTCCTTATCTACGTACGACCCTAGAGGAGCAGGGATACGAGCCGCAATAGCGGTTGGTCTCATCGTAGTACCCCTCTGCTTCGCTATCAGCAAAATTACTGGAAGAAGCCTCTATCCGCCGATTGCAGCCGGGTGGCTAGCTTCCCTCCCCGGATTCTTCGTGGTCGCTATTGTGATGCTGGTATTGAGCATCCTACCTTGGATCACTCTGACCTGGACCAGCAGCATATTCACCGCTCTGTACGGGCTCACGATTGCTGGAGGGGCGTATCTAGCCCTCGAAGCCATCGACGTAGATCGCGATAATGGCGTAAATCGCTTCGAGCGTGAACGGATTTCCCTCCCAGAGGACAACGCTGCGAACAAAGCTTGGTCCTCGAACAGCGCTAATGCGAGCGCGAATGATTCCGTCGTCGAGGAGAGTACGACGATCGGCGGGCCGACCCATACGACGAATCACTATCACGGTCAGTGGCATGATACCGCCTCGGAGTATGATCTGTCGTCACGGATGTACGGTTGGGAGCGTTCAATCACGACCTTCGACGATATCGGGGGATACTCCGACGTGAAAAATGGTCTCTCCGATGAGGTCGTTGACCCGTTGGTGTCGGCTCGGACGGGTGACGACCGCTTCTCACGGTTCGGCATCGAGCCCGAGCGCGGCGTCCTCCTGTATGGCCCGCCGGGGACGGGCAAGACGATGTTCGCGCGGGCACTTGCTGGCGAGCTGGACGTGCCGTTCGTCGAACTCTCGCCTGCTGACATCACGAGTATGTGGGTGAACGAGAGTTCTGACCACGTCAAGACGCTTTTCGACGAGGCCAGCGATCTCGGGGAATGTATCATCTTCCTCGATGAGGCCGAACACCTCTTCGGGGCTCGCGAGCACACGGCCAAGAGCGCTCACGCCGAGGATCGAAAGGTCACGAGCGAGTTCCTTGCACAACTCACGCGGGAAGACCGGCGGGCCATCGTCGTGGCGGCGACGAACCGGCCGGGAGATATCGACCGGGCGATTCTCCGTCCGGGGCGTCTGACGGCACACTTCGAGGTGGGTATCCCGGACGAGGAGGCGCGTCACGCTATCCTGAGCGTCAACCTCAAGGGTGTCCCTTCGTCGCTGTCGGGCGATGAGTACGCCGAAATCGCGACGCATTCCGAGGGACTGACGGGGGCTGATCTCGTCTCCTTGGTGGCACAGGCCCGCCGGCGGGCGGCTCAACGGGATGCGAGGGCGGTCACACGTGAGGACTTCCCCTCGAATGCGGATCTTAAGGAACTCGCGGCGAATCTAACGCCGAAGACGGACGACCTCCCCGACGTCGACGCGGAGGAAAGTGGTTCTGAGAGCGACCTCGAAGGTGAGCGTCGCCCATCTCCCGAGACGGCTGCGCGGGGTGAGGCGGATGACGACCCGGCACTCGGCTACTAGTGACGCCCTTCGTCTCCATCTGACTGGAATTTCGGGGGGCACTACTCGTCGAGATGGTCTGAGCAGAGAGCGACGGCGCCGTGGGGGAGTGTCCTACATTACAGTCGACTGGCCAAGTGTTATGTAGGACGAGCACCGGCCTATCCGGCCGCTACTCGGCTCTCCCCACCGCTGTGCCTCGGCAGCGCAGTGGAGTACAGTACGGTCTACCCCGAGTCCCTCGATTCAGTTCTGATATGATGAGGACTACGTCGTGGAGCGTCAGGCAATGCGAGTGCCGTCAGGAAGCGGTACACTCCGCGGACCGGGTTCGGCCATAACGATGTCGTCGTGGGGAGCCGACCGAACGACGAAGGTACAGGCGACGATGGGATCGAGTTCCTCCATGAACTCGGGCTCTGTCCGGTAGAAGATAAACGCGAGTTCGGCAATCTGCTGGACTTCAGCGCGGATCACGGCCGAATCGATGCCGGGGAGCAAGCAGTCTTCGAGGCCGAGGTCGTAGCGGTCGAACGTGAGGTCGGCACCGTCAGGGATGTACCGAGGGAGATCACTCACGCCAGCACCGTCGCTGTAGTCGGCGCCGTACTCCTGGTCGTACTCGTGCCTTGACTCGTGCTGATCGTCGATCTCGTCGACGCCGAACGAGGTGGGAGACATCGGGTTGGGGTGCCCGGTGGCGGGGCCCTCGAACTCGGGCATGGCGATTCCGATGGCGTCGGTGAGTATCGTTTGTGCGTAAGGACCGCTGAAGAACAGGAGGTCCCCGAGGCGGTTACGGCCGGTGACGCGGTCGACATCAAGGACCTCGAAGCGTTCGGCTTGTGGCACGAGCTGGTCGAGGAGGAAGTGGCCGTTGTTGGCAGCCGAGATGGCGAGTTGGAATTCATCGAGGGCGCGGGCGACGATTGTGACGTACTCGGTGGGGTAGCCGAGGTCGGTGACAGCGTGGTAGATATTCGTGGCGGTGACGGGAGAGTACAGCGACGTGGTAGAGGGTGCGTTGGTATCGAACGGGGACTCGTTTGAGGAAGGAACAGTCATGCTCGGACAGTGTAACCGCGTTATTGTTTCTAAATTCCCGCAGGAAAACGAGGGGTACAGTCTGGTGACCTCCTCCCCGTCGTAACCGATGAGGCTTCCCACGGCACCGCTGGTCGCCTCACTGCCGCGAAAATTATTCCGCCCAGGAGGCACGATTTTAGTTCCGCTACGGTTGCCGTAGACTGAAGCTAAGTGCGCCGAGACGGAGTAGAACGTTGGAGATAGACCGATGCCAGTATTCGGAATCTACCAGGGGAATCGAAGGCACGTGAGCGAAGTTCCATTCCGAGAGGACACACAATGTCCCGAATGCGGCGGCCGGCTCAGGAAATGGCGTGAGGCCTCCGACGGCACGATTCCTCATTTCAAACACACTGATGCGATGGGCCACGGCGAAGGAGGCAGAGGCAGTTCGTCGGCTTGCATTACGGTCGCGGAATCCGAGGAGCACAAACACTGGAAGCACCTCGCCGAAGCGAAACTTCGAGCACTATTCGGAGAGCGCCTCGAGTTCCTCGGTCAAGAGTATCGACTGGAAGCACCCGTTTCTGGAAAGGAACATAGAGATGCCGATGTGGCTGCGCGGTTCGTCGACCGCGACGAGCAGTTTGGGGAGGGACTTGCTATCGAAGTCCAGCACAAGAACGTCTCAAAAGATATCCAAGGGACGACAGATGACTACGTCGCGCAGGATTTCGCAGTAGCATGGCTTGATTCGAACGACTTCGGTCGGTACAAGTGCAAACTGGATGAAACTGATCTGAGACATAGAACTCGACAAGCCGTCTGGCCAGAGCGAGTTCCTCCCCGGTCGCAGTGGGGATCGGCTCCGGCGAGCTATCGAGAACTGATGCAATCACGGAGTGTCGATAAGTTGCTGAAAAAATATGAGCAAGGGGCCCCTGCGACGCTGCCACTGGAGTGGCACGACGAACAGGCACGCAGAATCTGGCGAACACAGGATTGGGAGAGCTTGTTCAGCCGGTCGGACGTACCGAGATGGATACTCCGAGGATTGGTCTCCACACAGTCGCACGGCCCGCTCCCACATCCGACACTACCACCTGTATTTGCCGATCAGATGGCGGCAACGCTATGGAACGCGCACCCTTGGAAACAGAAATTCGAACCCGCAGAGGACTACCTATCAGATATCACGGAAGGGAGATCGCGTCGAACTGCGGAAGTGGCTTTCGCGCCCTGGTTCGATGAGGAGACCTGGAAACGGTGGTGGCGTGACGGAGCAGTCTATCATGACCACAAGCTGGCTGAGGTTATCGTGAGGTTGAACACGGAGAACGCCTCCCGCCGGTGTACTGACTGTGGTGAGCCTGCGGTGTACAATATTATCGAAAAGGAGCTCGGATACAACGGGTTCTACTGTGGGGACTGTGCGGAATTCGTGACGGAAGAAGAACCGTAGCTGAGGAGCGTGATTCTCAACGGGAGTGAGGTGCGGTGGTAGATTATCGGGTCAGTTACCCCACGTCACTGGCAAAAAGAGTTGTCATGGGGTAACTCGTGTGAACGAGTGGGACAAAGCTGGCTATGGAGTCCACCCCCCGTGTGCAAGATGAAACATCCACCCCCACACCCCGTGTGCGAGATGAAATCGATTCGACGGGAAGGGCTCACAGACGAGTCCCGGATCGGAAAGAAACTCGAGGAGAGCTGGAATCAGCAGTAAAGACGGGATTAGAGGCCAGATAAGACGAGAGGACTTATTGGAAGACCTTAACGCGAGACTAAGTCGTCTCGCTCGGTTGTTCTTCCACTACGGGTCTGATTTGCGTGTATCTATTATAAATCTTTGTCAGACATAGGAGCTATTGTGCGATTCGCTCTCTATGAGTTACACCGCTTCATATCGACTCTTTAGCCCGTTCACGCCCCACTCTCCATAGGGTCCCCCTCCTTCTCCAGGGCCAATTTCATCTCGCACACGGGGTGTGGGGGTTGCCTCCCGACTCCCATCCCCATAGTTTCTCATCGGGTTGAGTACCCACCGGAAATCATACCATCTCAAACTCGCTTCGCCTTCGATTTCATCTCGCACACGGGGTGTGGTCCGAGGATTTGACTTTGCCCAGGGTCAAGGATGATTTGTAGGCCCCACGTCGCGTTAGGTCTCTATCTGCTCAATACGGCTGATTTAATCTCGCACGCGGTGCCCATACCTATTTATTGGTTCAGCTACACACCGAGCACATGGCCGACGGCGACGACCAACAGTCCCTCTCACAATCGATCAAGGGGCGCCTCCAGCAGGGCGTCCAGAACTCCGTCTTCCGAGATAAGGGACTGCTCGACCCTGACGCCGTCATCGACGAAGACCGAATCGTCGGTCGTGACGAACAGCTGGACGATATCATCACGTACCTCCGTCCGGCACTGCAGGGGAACCGTCCGCCCAATATGCTGCTGTACGGTCCATCCGGGACTGGAAAGTCGCTTATCATTAACGCCGTCTGCCAACAGGTCCTCGAGCTCGCGAACTCCCAGGACAACCAGTTCGGTGTCATCAAAATCAACTGCCAGACGATCAAATCACACGACCGAGCTGTCTACCGACTCGTCGAGAACGCCGCTATCGAGGCCGGGGTCGAAGTCGGCGTCCCCGAGAGCGGGATTTCTACCGATCAGAAACTGAAACGGTTTTACGAGATTCTCAGCACGGAGTTCGATTCAGTCATCATCATCCTTGACGAGGTTGACCTACTCGTTGGCCGGCAGCGTGATCCAAGCGATGACCCTGCGTACTCCAAGCTGCTGTATCAGCTGTCCCGTGCGTCACAGCTGGGGCGTATCGAGGGACACGTCTCCGTCGCCGCTCTCACAAACGACCCACGATTCATGGAAGAACTCGACGGCCGAGCAGAGAGTTCGTTCAATCCACAGGATGTCGTCTTCCCCGACTACGATGCGAATCAACTCCAGGCTATTCTCGAGCGTCGACGGGACGCGTATCAAGATGACGTCCTTGAGGACGGCATTATTCCGCTCAGTGCCGCTTTCGCGGCACAGGACCACGGCGACGCGCGAAAAGCCATTGATCTCTTCCGCAAAGCTGGCGAGATCGCGGATCGTGGAGGCGAGGATTTCGTTCGTGAGGAACACGTCCGGGGAGCCCAGGAAGAGGCAGAACGTGATCGAACGTTGACCCAGATGCAGGGGCTCTCATCGCAAAAGAAGCTGTCACTGTACGCTACTGCCATCGTTCCGATACACGCTGAGAGGAACCTGAAAGCCGTTCCCAGCACTGTCGCCTACCGCGTCTACACGTACATCGCTGACCTGCTCGACGCGGATGAGAAATCACGCGACTCCTATCTCCGGTACATGAGTGAGGCTGAGACCTACAACTTCGTGACATCCGAGAAACGAGGTCGAGGTTATGGGAGTGGTGTTCATAAGGAGTATACCTTCGTTGATGATCCCTCGGTGGTTGCAGATACTCTCGCTGATGACATTCGACTTGACGAACTCGATTATGACGAAAGTCTGATCAAATCGGTCGTGAACGCACAGGTCGACGATTTCTTCGAAGGGAACTAGCTGGAAGGTACTGCACCGGGGCTGTCGGATTTCATCTCGCACACGGGGTGTCTTTCCACCGCTGTTTTCTGACTGATGATTTACCTTTGTCTGACAATGGTGCACGAGATTTCATTTCGCACACGGGGTATCACTACTGACTCGCCTCAGCGTAGAAGCGATTCAGCCCGAGGATGAGGTAGGATTCATTTCGCACACGGGGTGAGTCGACAGCTGAAGAACCAGAGAATCACTTCGCACACGGGGGGTGACCTACTTTGAGGCCCTATACACGAAGTTGTCTTCAGCAACTCTCGTGAAATCCGGGGGGTGTACCGGTCACCTACGAAAGAAACCACGCACCAACACCCACCTACCATCACCCCAGTACCGACGGCGGCGAACGCACCACCAATCTACTCGACGAACTCAATCGACTCTCTGGCGAGCTCGGCTACCCGCCATGCTGGATAGATAAGATCTCACCTTTGATTGGACCAGATTCATCTCGCACATGGGGTGTGGTTGTTGAGTAGGAACTCTGGAATCACTTCGCACACGGAGAGTTACTGCTCTTTTGGATTCACTGGGGCAATATACTCATTCTTCCAGGAGTCCCCATCGCGCCACTGCCAGTAGTAGTACCGATACCCAGGCTTGGTTTCCTTGATGGTGATGTACGCACCACTAGCTGGAACATCTTCGTATTCCGCTGAATCTGTCGAAATATCGCGGTCATTCAGTTCCTTGAGTTCCTCGTCATCGACCGCTTCCTCCTCTCGACGTTGATTCGCCTGCATCTCCCGCTGCTCACGTCTCCACTCTGCAAGCTTGCGTGCATATGTTGCTATTGCGTCCAGTCGCTCCGGGGATTGTTTCTCGAGTGGCTCGCGAAGGTACTTCGGAAGGTCCGGTGGCGTTGGTTTCCCGACTGAGTCTTCCGCCATGGTTACCCCACTTCTCCCGATCAATATCAGTTTGTGGGGTAACTAGGACCTCGGGTACCCCCGACACAGGCCACACTCACAGTTAGAGAGCCATTATGCGATTTCCCAGTCGAAATAGAGGGGGCTCCGCACGCCTTCACCGGGACCAGTTGACACACCTCGTGAGCCACACTACTGGTTCCAGCGGAGCCGACACCGAGGAGTTCGTTACGATATGAAAGAAATCCTTCCCCGAATCGACTGCTGATATCGAGTTATCGGACGGTGATAGTCCCGGTTCAGATAACGTATTCAACGACGACTATATTGTTGGGTTTCGGTAGATCTCGATAGCCAGGGCCCTGGAGGAGCGGACGTCTGTAGTTACCCCACAGAGCAGAATTGATTGAACAACAGGGGGTAACTCTTCTCCCGAAATGCGCTGAGTGTATTCAATCGAACGAGGTTTACTTCCTCTATCTATACATCCATTCGGATGGACGACGAGGCGTTCTTTGAACAATTACGGGTAACCTGCGCAGACGCAGTTGAGGCATACCGAGCGGAATACCCGGACGCACCTCCTCTGACCGAGTCACTCCTGCAAAATCTCGGTGGTCCTCTTGCCAGCGAGGCTGACCTCTACGAACGCTTCGACGAGCTCACGCGGTTTTACGACGACCTGCTCGAGGTCGACTCCACGCCGTACCGCGACACGTGGCGCGAGCATCTCGTCTATGACTGTTCACGACGCGAACGTCTCGCGCTCCTCACGAGCGATCTGCCGGAATCGTTGACACTCGTGTTCATCGCCGGGCGGTACTCTGCCCGGACGGGCTGGATCGGCGTGAGCCCAAGGCAGCTCCCCGAGGAGACGGCATACACGTATTTAGCGTCCGAGTTGTGTCACGCCTATCAGCACCGGTTCGACTCGCCAACGTGGGCACACCCGTACCTGCAGGAGGGTTTCGAGCAGGCTGTGTCAATCCGTGCGCAAGCCTATCTCGGCACCGAACTACAGCACGACTCCCTGATCCATCTCGCCGAGAGGCAGCGGACGAAGACACTCTTGGAGGGCGTTCTTGCCCATGGAACCCGCCGGGGCGGAATCGCGTTGGCGGCCGTTCGGGAACTCGGTGTTACCGACGAGGAGCTGATTGCGCTTCGATCTCACCCTCTGTGGCGGCCTTTGGGACATTTTCGTCCACGGTATCGTTGGAGTGATGTTGCATTTCTCCCCGAATACGCCCTCTTCGGCTCATTGCTACTTGTGAGCGAGGAAGCGGGCGTGTCGGCTACCTATGCCCAGGCGTTCCACGGCGACCACTCGTGGAAGACAGTTACCGACGAAATCACCGCATCGACACCGAGCTGGCTCTGGCGTCTCTACCGTCGGTAGGCTTGACAGGGCGAATACACCCAATACGCCTACTCCGTCGGCCGCGCTATGTCGCCCGTGACGACGCGAAAGCCTGTCCTCGCGAGAGTCACACTGGTCTCGCCGAGCATCCGGAGTGGACGCTGACGGGCCTCCCACGCTTCGCGGACTACGGGCTGGACTTCATCCAGAGGCAGCCGCCCACCTACTACTTCAGCGAGTTGGCCCAC
This sequence comes from Haloglomus halophilum, assembly GCF_024298885.1. Classification (GTDB taxonomy): domain Archaea; phylum Halobacteriota; class Halobacteria; order Halobacteriales; family Haloarculaceae; genus Haloglomus; species Haloglomus halophilum. The sequence continues at coordinate 26,993 of NZ_CP101168.1, read as the reverse complement.
CCGTCAGCCGTCACCGCCGATGAAGTCACCGACAGCGGTGCCGAGCTCGCTGGTGCGGCGGGTGAGAGTGGGGACGATGAAGCCGAAGCTGGGGAGGGACAGCCCCTACTACTGGCCCCAGGTACGAGACAGTCGGCTTCCTGGGGAAGCTGACGAACAAGCATCGGACGCTCGAACAGGAGCACTACGACGGCCACGTCGACAAACACGGCGAGCCGCCGAAGTGGAACGACAAACGGCCGAACTACTAACTAACATTTCGGTTCGAGGCCAGGGCTCTGTTGGTTAGCTTGATGCGCCCGAAAACCACTTTCACTCCGCCACCGGGCACCCTTTACCGAACGCTACCTGAATATGCGGTATGTCATCGCCAGACGGGGAGGCTGGAGAACAAGACATTGTCGGCACCGCGCCGACAGACAGCCCTGGCCCCGCCCTCTTCCTGTTCCAGGCCGACAAGCGCCTCACCGATATCACCGTCACTGAGTACCAACTCGATGTCGACGGTGGGCTCCCCCAAGACAATGACCCACAGTCGTTCACCGCCGCCGCGAAGTGGGAGTTCGGCAAGCACCACGCCACCCCACTCGCGAGCAACGGCCCGCTCAAACTGCTTGCCACCCGAAGCCTCCAGCAGACTCGTGAGGTCAAGGAACGGACTGTCACGCCCGTTGAGACCGATAGCTGGACACTGGACCCGTCGAACCCAGTCCACCGCGGCCAACTTCAGGACCTCGTGCAGGCTGATCTTCGACTGGCGATCCCATCCGCTGAGTACGACTTCCGGTTTCTGAACGACATCCGCAAGCGCGAGCCCGCCTTCGTCTCCGACTCGGGGGCGTTCGCCGCGCACCTCAACTACGACGCCTCCGTTGAGGTGACCGCCGCCGGCGTTCCGCTGCTCCAGGTTGAACTCTCGCACACCCAGCGCCCTCGGCAGACCCTCGACGAACTGGTAACCCCCGGCGACTCGGTCCCCCGGTATCGCGTCCAGCACGACCCCAGCATCTACGACGAGAAGGCCTCCGGGGTCGTGGTCGGTTGGGCCAACTGCCACTACACCGACCACGTTGAGGATATCGGCAACAGCATCGCCGGCCTCCATGAGGGCACCATCGACGAGACACTCGGCGCCCGCCTGCGGGAGGAGAATCCCCGCCTCCTTGAGGTCGACTACGGCGACTGGGTCGGCAGGCAACTCCCCCACGTCCTGACACTGACGACCTCGCTCGATCAGGTCAAAGACCAGGACTACGACTTCCATCGGCGCTTCACTAGCGAGAAGGCGCTCCAGCCGGGAGAGCGGTACCGGCACGCGGCGTCGTTCGTCCGGTCGCTTCCGCGACTCCCCACGTTCGAGGCGGCGTTCGTTCCGAAACCCGACACCCACGCCTACCGCGGCCGCTCATATCGGCGTCGGAACCGGCCGCGACTCGTCTACGCCGACGGCCACCGCGGCAGCCAGCCGCGGGAGGACCTCCCCGAATACGGCGTCTACGACGCCCCCGAGTACCGAGTCCGACTGGTCACGCCGAGTACGGACAGCTACGACGAGATCCGCACCGAACTTCCCAGGCTCATCTCGCAGGGGCTGGCTGCCATCGGCGCGCCGGCGGGGGTGACCGGCGGGGTCACCTATGACCCGGGCGACACGAGCAACTACACTGCGGCCGCCAGCAACCTTGACGAGGAGACGGATGTTGCGGTGGTGGTCGTACCACGGGCCGAGGAGGCCGCCTCGACCGACCTGTTTGACGACCCGTTCCCCGAACTCAAGCGGCGCCTGATGCGACGGGGCATCCCTACGCAGATGCTCGAGAAGCCGACCGCCGAGACGCTGGTCGGGACGAACCCGCCACCGACCGACCACACCTTCACGAACATCCTCGCCGGCATCGCGACGAAGGCCGGGGCGACCCCGTGGATGGTCGCAGATTTCCCCGGCGAAAGCGACGCTTTCCTCGGACTGGACGTTTCCCGGAAGAACGGCAAGAACGCCGGGGCCTCGGCCTCGGTCGTCCTCCCCAACGGGGCGCTGTTTGCCGCCGAGTTCACCACGTTCCAGGATGGCGAGACCTTCCGCGCCGAGGACGTGAGTACTATCGTCCGTGACCTCGTGTTCGACTTCGCCGCCGACCACGATCACACCATTTCGCACCTGACAATCCTGCGCGACGGGAAGGTGTACGAAGACGTCGAAACCATTCGGGAGGGGCTGGCGGACATGGATTTGGCTATTGATCTGGTCGGGGTCCGGAAGAGCGGCCAGCCCCGGGTCGGCCACTGGACCGGCGACGGCTGGCGCATCGCTGACAAGGGCGTCGCGTTCATTGACGAGGACCGCGACCGGTCGGTGCTCCACTCCTGGGGAATGCCCGACTGCGGTGAGGAACTCGCGACCGGCTCGCCTCAGACCGTCGGTATCCGAAAGCACTCCGGGCCAACCGACATCGTGACCCTCACCGAGCAGGCCTACTGGCTCTCGGAGATGCACTACGGGAGCCCCGCTCGCTCAACCCGACTCCCCGTCCCCATCGCATACGCGGACAAGGCCGCCGAGTACGTCCGTGAAGGCTACGCCGACAAGAACAATATCATCGACGGACCGGCCTACCTCTGAACAGCCGGCTGTCCACCAGTGAGGCTACTCGGACGCATTACCCGTCGGTGAACGGGCCCGCCCGGAGTCGGACGTTGTAGTGCTGCGGCAACTCGTCCAACGTGACCCGAGCCAACAGCGGCACGACGCGGTCGTCGTCGCTTTCGGCCAGCGCGTGCATGGCCTCGCGCTGGTGCCGGCCGAAGCTCGCGCTATCATGTTTGACTTCGAGGGGGTATATCCGCCGGAGCGCCCGCCTCTCGCGAGCGCGCCAGACGGCCGCTCGATACTCCTCAATCTCGCCACCGTCGGACTCCCACTCGGTATCGACGGCCTCGCTCGCAGCCTTCCACTCGTCGACATCGTAGATGGCGAACACGCCGTCCGGTTGCCACGAGTGCTCTGTCTCGATGGTGAGCGTCTGGAACTGGTCGAAGGACTCCCCTTGCCAGAAGGTGAGAGCCGACCGCTCGACGCCGAGCTCCCGGCAGGCGTACTGAACGATGGGTGTTGGCCGGCGCCCGACGCCGGTCAGCAGCGTCTCCGCGACACGCCCGACCTCGTTCCCTCGGGCCTGGAATCGCCACCCGTCTTCGGACGGGCCACGGTCCTCGGGTGCCGTCTCGCTCGGCCGCGTCCAGGCCAGGTAGTAGTCGTACCTATCGGGGTTCGCGTCCGCAGACTGGAGCGCGACCTGCTCGTTCGTGACGAGTGCCTCCTCGGCAGCGGCCCGCGACGGGAACCCGGCTGTTTCCCCGCTCGTCGCCTTCCGCTCCGCGAGCACGGCGTCGGTCTTGACCGCCTTCGCGGTCAGCTTGACCAGCACTCGACTGCTGCCCTCCCGCTCCTCGGTCGAGTTCGTGGCAGTCCACTTGCCCGCGGGAGTCCCATGATTATCCTTGAGCGTGGACTGTTCATCTTCCATCCATTCCGCCTCCCGAGTTCATATCGTGGCTCAAGGACGGCGAGAGCAAGAAACGGATGGACGCCTCGGCAGGTATTCGCCTCAAGACGACCCGGATGTTGGAACGTCGGTTCATCGACGACGTGCCCCCACCCCCTCGTTTCCGTCGTAAGAGCACAACGGTACGGGCGACAGTCCTCGGCAAGACCACCTTGGACGTGGTCGGAGCCCCTGAAGACACACAGCTGAGCAGCCGGCACTAGCAATTTCGCATCTGCTACTGACGCCGATGAGAGCAGGTGAGCCGCTACCTAACGACGGAAACCTGGGGGATGTCTAGTCTAGGTCTAGCAACAATAACAACAACACGTTAGCAGCGGACGGCTGGTTTCCAGCCGACCGAGACCCGCTGTGGAGGGAATTCCCCACCCTATCGTGTCTGGCTAACGACGGAAACGAGGGGGGGTCGGACGACCACGGATGCAAGCCCGCCGCCGAGAATTGTGTATTAACCAACACGCGCCGGCTTTCATGCCCAGATGTTGGTTAACTCTGAGTCGGCGGGGAGTCGGCCGCCGCCACCGCCTCCAGCACGTCCTCCAGAATCATCGTCCCCGTCAGCGTGTCCAGCGGGTCGTTGTTGTTCCCGCAATGCTCGGACATCACGCACATCGGACAGCCCCGTCGACGGCCACACTCACAGTCCGCGATGTGCTCACGTGTGCGCTCGGCTAGCGTCGCGAAGTGCTCGTAGATGGCCTTCGAGAACCCGATCCCACCGTCGATGCCGTCGTGGACGAACCAGACCGGCCCTGGAGTCGTCTCGTGATGATGGGCTAGCGTCGACAGGCCACCGATGTCGGCGTTGTCAATCATCAACTCGAGTGGCGCGAGCTGGATGATGCCGTGTTCGGCCGCGTGGATGCCGCCACTATAGGTATAGCGGGCCTCCTCCATCGGCACGTCCGCGTCCTGCTCGGCGCGCTCGGTCGGCTGGAGGTAGTCCCCGTCGAGCTGGTCCAGCGTCGTTGCGAGGTGGTCCTCCGGGAGCGTCACCCACAGGAGTTCCGTCCGCAGGTCCATCGGCGGCGCCCCCGTCGGGATGGGCCCGCGGACGAGCTCGCCGGTGAATACGTCCCGGACGAGGTAGTTGTCGTAGGAGATACGAACGGTCCCCTCGCCGAAGTACAGGTCGTAGTCGTCCGCCAGCGGCGTGTGGTCCCGGACCTCCAGGTCGAGGATAGACTTCGTCGACGTCGTCTGGGTATATTCGCGCGTGTTTGTCTCTTTGACCGTTATCGTCGGGTGATGGCCCTCCTCGTCGATGTCGAGGACCTCGTACTGCTGGCCGGCGTGCAGGAACAGCGCCCCCTCGTGATAATCCCTGTACGCCCGTTCTTTCGCCACGGGATCGTGGTCGATTTCTCCATCGCGGCAGACGACGGTGAACTCCGTGCCGCCGGTCCCGAACAGCGAGATGCGGCCCTGCGGCCGCCGCGCACCCGTGTAGGTGACGCCGCCAGCGTCGAGTGAGGCGGTCTGTTCGAGCAGGTCCGCCTCCTGCCACATGGCAACCATCTCTCGGAATCGGTCCTCGCCGCCGAGGAACGCCGCGTCCTCGGCCCGGAGCGGCCGCTCGGAGGCCGCCGCCAGCAGGTGATCGGCGAACACCCGGTCGTTGTCTACCGAGACCACGGCGTCCTCGACCTCGTCGGAGTCGAACAGGTAGCCCGGGTTCTCGAAAATGTACGAGTCCATCGCGTCCATCCCGCCGACCAGCACGGAGAGCGCGTCGCTCTCGCCCCGGCCAGCCCGGCCGACCTGCTGCCAGAACGACTGCTTCGTCCCCGGGTAGCTGGACGTGACCGTCGCGTCGACCGAGCCGATGTCGATGCCCAACTCTAGAGCGTTCGTCGTCGGCACCGCGTTGACGGCGCCTTCCTTGAGCTTCGTCTCGACGGCTCGGCGCTCCTTCTTTCCGAGCCCCGCGTGGTACGGGTCGGTCGTGACGTAGCCCTCGGACGGGTGGTCGCTCGCTGCGCGCCCGATCTGCTTGGCCGCGATTTCGGTCCCCTGCCGGGCACTACAGAACTCGAGCGTCTGGACATCGTTGATACCCAGGTGCGCGACGACCGAGGCCGACTCCGAACCGGTCGAGCGCCGCGCCTGCTCGAAGTCAGCCAGCGGGTCCGCCGCGTCCTCGTCGAGTTGGGACTCGTCCAGCGGCGGCTCCCACAGGACGATGTCGCGAGCACCACGGGGCGAGCCGTCCTCGTCGACGACCCGGAAGTCCGCGCCGGTGAGTTGGTTGGCGTGGTATGCCGGGTTGCCGATGGTCGCGGTGGTCATCACCCACTGTGGGTCGGCGTCGTAGTAGTCGAGGATCCGCCGGAGTCGCCGGAGGATGAACGCGACATGGGTACCGGTGACGCCACTGTACTCGTGGCCCTCGTCGATGACGACGAGCTCAAGGTTCGCGTAGAAGCGGTGCCAGCCGGCGTCTTTGTTGTGCCGCGGGAGGTAGGCGTTCAGTCCCGCCGGGTTCGTCAGGATGATGTTCGCGTTCTCCCGGAGCCGCTGCTTCTGCTCGCTTTTCGTGTCCCCATCGTACGTCCCGATGTGGGGGTCCAGATTCCAGTCGTGTCGGAGTTTGTTGGTCAGCGCTTCCTCTTGGTCACGGGCGAGGGCCTTCATCGGAGAGACGTACAGCGCGGTCGCGTCGGCGTCATCGAGGTGGTTCCGCGCCATCTGCAAGGCGTACACCCACGTCTTCCCCGACGAGGTGCTGGTCGTAACGACGACGTTCTCGCCGTCGGCCAGGTAGTCCAGTCCCTCGGCCTGGTGGGTCCAGAGCTCGTTGTCGAGGCGGTCGGCCAGTTCTGGCCGGAGGACCTCGCTGGCCGGGACGCTATCGCCGCCGCGGGCCTCGAGGCGCTTACCGTGCCGAACCTGCCCCTCGTAGTCGGGGAAGGTCGCCTCCAGCGCCTCCTCAGAGAGGACGTCCACGGTCCGCTGGGGGGTCGTGCCACCGTCGGTGCGACGGGGTGTGTCGGTCGGGTCCGATGGTGTATCGTCGGTCATGGGTTGATGGGTCAGGAGAAGTCCGAGAGCGCTCCCTGCGTGCCGGTGTCAGTACTCTCGGTGCTGGTGCCGGGCTCGCGCCGGGCAGCGTCTGAACACGCCTCCCAGATGGTCGCGAGCGCCCGGACATCGTCTTCGCAGTAGCGTTTCAGTCGGTCCCAGTCCGGTTCGGAGACGGTGCTCGGGTCGTCGGTCGAGAGCCACTCCCGGCGGTAGGCCGTGTAGACTTCCGCGACGACACCGCCGTCGATGCCGGTGGTCTCGGGCTCCCAACCGAGCGCCTTGGCGACGGGTTCGAGCTTGTTGCTCCGCCCTGGGAGGACGACGTTCCCGCCGTTCTTGTCCCGACACCACCACAGCAGGTCGAACTGGTACCAGTCGTCCCAACGGTCGAGGTACTCCGGACAGTGTTGTTGAATCTGGTCGCGAAGCACGGGGAAGTCGAAGTTGTAGCCGTACCAGGCGACCAGCGGCCGGCCCTCGCCGTTGGCGTCCATCCAGTTGAGGAACGCTTCGAGATGGCCGATGTCGCCGGGCTCCCCCTCGCCGAACGCCATGTAGTGCCCGTTTTCGGGCCCACCGTCGAGAACGCCGATGAGCCACGCACACGAGGGCTCCCTTCCGTCGGTCTCGATGTCGATGAAGATGGGGTCGCCGTACGGTAACGAGTCGTCACCCGTCGGGACGACCTCGTCGTGCGCCTGTGCGTTTGCGGCGGCCTGGATGGTGGTCGCGGTGGAACGACCGAGCCCGGAGAGGTCCGCGAGCTCGTGTGGTGGGGCGTCGCCGACGTCGATGGGGTCGGTGTAGCCCGCCCGGCGGAGGCGGTCGGCCCGCTTCTCACCGACTTCCTCGACGCCACGAAGGCCGAACGCCTCAGGTGCGACCGACTCGACGCTGACGGCGCCGTTGTCGAACACCTCGACGAGTGCCGGGTCGGCGCCGTCGGTGTCGTCGACGCCGACTCCGAGTGCGGCCTCGGTCTGCCCGATGCCGACGAGCGAGACAGACCCGCCGTCGACGTGAGTGGTCGTCCGGTAGCCGGCGCGAAGCGCCGTTGAGCAGTGGGTCGCTGTGGAGAGCCAGCCGTCGGGAAGCTGGTTGGCGTAGGTGTCGAGGTGCTTGAGGCCAGCCGACCGGGTGTACGGGTCGATCTCGAGCGAGACGAGCGTCGTCAGACAGACGCGATGGGCTTCGGCGGCTGGGGCTGTTTCATCGTCTTGGACCACGCCGTCGTCCGCGCGTACGGCCGCCGCCTCGATGTCGCGCGTCTCGGACGGGATGGTCGCGATGAGAATTTTATTGTCAAGAGCGGTTGTCGTCTCCGGGCTTCGCGAGCGCCCCGGTGAGAGGACCGGGATCTCGGTGGCCGGTAGCGTAGCGCCGACGGTCCCAGGCTGTGGCGGTGTCGCGACGATGGCGTCGGGATCAAGTGCCTCTACCATCGCGACGACCGTGTCGCGGTGCTGGTTGCTGGCGACGCTCCCTGGGAGAGCAAGTAGTCGGGCTGGGTTGGCGCCCAGTGGTGGAAGAGTCGGTCGGACGGTAGCCGTGTCGCCGTGTCCCCCACCTGAGACGGGACCCTCCGGTGGTGGCGTGTCGGTGTCCCGCTGCATATCACTGTGGTTCGGGAAGGGTGGTCAAAAGGGTTCGCTGGGCGGGGTGGAAGTGGCTCACGCTCGATTGCCTATTCGGAATCCTCCGTAATCTCGGTGATGACAGACTCCTTGAGTGGTTCGGCGCAGTTCCCGAGCTCGTGCTCCCACCGACGATGCGGACGACATCTACCTTCCGTCGGTTGCCTATCGCATTTAGTGCGCGAGCGGACTCGCCCACGTCCGTACGTACGGCAATCGATTCCTCACTCGCAGGACTCCACGAGCGGATACACTCGAATTCTAGCGTCGGGACAGTCGTCTGTATCCGCCGAGAGTAACGCCGACAGCGACCCACTCCAGGTCGGCGGCTGCTGCTGGTCAGTCGGTGCCTCGCCGGTCTCTCTCGCGACCGACTTCCAGATGACCGTCTCGTCGTAGAGGTCGGGGTCATCGGGGATGTGCCCCAGAATCGCCTCTGGCGCGAGGATGACCAACTTCTCTTTGTGCCGCGTCAGCGAGACGTTGACCCGGTTCTCATTGAGAAGGAAGTCGCTCTCGCGAGCGATATACTGCGGGTCGGAAACCGTCGCACTCACGACCATCAGGTCTGCCTCGCCGCCCTGGAAGCGGTTGACCGTATCGACCGACAGGTCGTGCCCACTCCCCGTGTCGAGCCCTCGCGCCTCCAGACGCGACGTGATGCGACTCCGCTGGGCGTTGTGCGGCGTCACCACGCCGGCGGTCGTCCCCTCTTCACGAGCGTCGACGAGCTCGGCCGCCAGCGTCGCCTCCACCGGATTCCACTCTTGGAAGTCCGTCTCGCAGTCGTAGGTGACGAGCGTAACCGAAGTGTCGTCGAGGAGTTCGGTGAGCGGATGCTCGAGGTCCGCGGGGGCGACGGCGCCCGGTGTGGCGGCCGTGCCGGCGGTGTAGTCGATGCCGTCGCTCGCGTACACGGCATCGCCCACGAGGTCGGCGGTCCGCGTGCCGAAGCGGAAGGTCTCGGACAGCCGGACGAATCGGATGCCTGTCGCCTCGGGGCTGGCGTCGTGTTCGTGTATCCAGTCGGCCTGGCGCTCCTCGTCGAGGACGTCGGGTTCGCCACGAAGCAGGCGGAGATACTCCAGCGCCGAGAGGTAGGGGACGGTCGTCCGAATGTCGCGACGGCGCTCTTCGTCCCAGTCGTGGGTCTGGACGGGTGGTAGCTGGCGGTGGTCGCCGCCGACAAGAACCTGCCCGCCCGGATGCAGGCCACTCCCCGCGAGAAGGAACTCGGGGAGTGTCAGCATCGACGCTTCGTCCGCCGCGAGCAGATCCCAGTAGGCTATTCTCGCGATGTCCTCCGGCCCGTCGGCTCCGGACAACTCCTTGACCAGCTTCCACGCTCGGGCGGGTGTAGCGAACACGAGCGTCTGGTCGGCGTCGGTGGATTCCTTGTCGGCCACACCGCCGCCGAACGCCCCGAGCCCAGTCTGCTCGTCCGTAGATGTCTCCGTCTGCGACTGGTTGTCGAGCCAGTTCCCGAGCGTCCGTAATAACTCGTCATCCTCATCGTCGTTGTAGTCAATGTAAGTGACCCCCTCCGGCGCTCCCGGCGGTTCGCCATCCGCGATTCGGACGAGGTTGATGTTCTCTACCGGTGCTTCGAGCGGCGCGTCGCCACGTCCGCCCGTCTCGCGGGCAGTCTCCAGTAACTCGGCCGTCGCCTCGAGGACCTCGTCGATGGCGGTGTTCGACGGCGCCGTGACGAGGCCGGCGAAGTTCTCGCCGGCGGCCGCCGCCCCGTAGGCTCGGGCAGACAGTCCCGGGGCGAACGCCCCAGAGGTCTTGCCCGTGCCCGGCGGTCCCTGGAGCCCGACCAACTGCGCTTCAGTCTCCGTGATGAAGTCCGCCTGCTCCTCACTCGGGAAGCTCTCGGGGGCGACCGTGTCCTCAAGCCAGTCGGTGAACGCTGCCACACCGTCCGAATTGAGTGTCGTCGCTCGCGGCGCCGTATCCTCGTTGTAGCGGATGCCCTCGAGTGCGGCGTGGAGTTCATTCGTCTCCGCGTGTTCCAGCGCGGCCTTCGCCCGGGCGGCCGTGATGCTGTCCGTCTGTGGGTCGAGAATGACCTGCTCGTTCGGTCCGAAGTACAGCTGGTCGTTGTCGTCGGTGGCGTAGCGCTCGTTGGTCGTCCACTGGTCGTGGTGCTGGCCGAACTCACTCACCGCACCGAAGAAGTTCCGCGCGCTGAACTCTACCTCACCCGTTTCCATATCGAGCGTCTCGAGTGTGACCTGGACGCCCTGCTCGATCTCGTACGGTTCCGAAGCCAGTGCCATATCGCGGCCGAAGTCGTAGGGATTCGCCACGAGCCACGACCCGCCTGATGCTCCATCGCTCCCCTTGAGGCGACAGGCCCGGCGGATGTCTTCGACGTTCTTCGTGAACGGCTCCTCGAACTGCATCTGCCCAGCCACGTGGATTTCGTCGCTCTCGACCTCTTCGACCTCGGTGATACGGACGGGGATGGTCTTGCCGTTGAGCATCCGCTGTGGAGGGAGCTTGCGATACACGTCGTACTGCTCGCGGCGGGCTGCCGTATGTTCCATCCAGAGGTAGTGCTTGCAAGCGGTCGCCAGCGACGGCGCTGAGAACTCATCGAGATCGAGAGAGTCGAGCTCGCGAGGTTTCTTTTTCAGCGCCCCGTCTCGCGTGTCCAGCGCCCGCTCGACGTGTTCCATTGCGTCGCAGAGATGCCGCCCGAGTGCCCGCACGTCGGCGGCGGAAATCTGGATTGCCTGGCGGTCGGCGTCGTGGTAGCGATACTGGGCGAGGTCGAACTCGGAGACGTTCTCGTACTCCGCCTCGACCTGTTCAACCCACTCGTCATCGATGTGGCCGATGGCCGCCCAGAGATAACCGAGCGGCACCTCGGCGCCGTGGCGAATCCGCGTGGGCACACCGTCGCGGAAGTCGAGCCTGTCCGGGCTGACCGCCCCGCCCGGGCCGGCCGTCCGCTGGAGCGCTGTCCGGTAGCCGAACAGCCGGTGGCTGAACACCGAGCGGAGGTGGACACTCTCGGCGTCGGTATCGCTCTCGGCACTGTCACTCCCGCCCGGTGTGTACGACCACGCCTCCGTCCCGGGAGACTTCTGGTAGGTGTCCTCACCGCGTGGCCAGAGAAGGTCGTAGGCGGGTAGGAGGCCCGGCGAGGAGTCCGGAACCGCTGTATGCGTCTTGATGGTCGGTCGGAGCTGTGAGACCATCGGGCTGTCGTGGCCGGGCTTACCCTCGAGAAGCGACTGGAACGAGGCGATGCGCCGGGAGGAGTGCCGGTCGAACGCATCGAACAGAGCGGTCTGCTCCGAACCGCCATAGACGTAGAAGTGTAGCGGCGGCCCCGCCTGGTCGTAGCCGCTGAGGTCGATGCCGTCGGCCACGGCACGGATGCCGTCGTACAGCTGACCAACGAACTCCTCGAGGAGCGCCCGCTCGACGCCGTCTGATTCGCCCGGTGTGTCCGCGATGTCCGACGCGAGCACCGACAGCCGTTGGGCTTCAGTTTCGCTCTCGGTCGCCGTGACGCGCGCGCTGAGCTGGACCAGCCGGTCGTTCAGATGGTCGTGCTGGACGTTGAGGTAGATACGGACCATCGACCCGTGCTTCCAGTCGTGTCCGATTGCGAGGTCCTCCGGTGGGTTGTCCTCGGGAAGCGGGCAGCGGCCGGTGCTCGGTATCCAGGGGGCCGAGAGGTGGTTGTCGAAGACGCCTTCCTCGTCGGGTGAGAGCCAGTCGGCCAGCGCCTTCGCCCGATAGACGAGCGTCGGCAGCCGTTCGCCTAGTCCGGGCGTACTCTCGAGTGTCCGGTAATCCTGCGTTTTGAAACTCTCCTCGTCGTAGACGGTCGGATACCACTCGTCGGCGTCGGGGAGGCGGACGATGTCGGCGAGGTCGTCGACGGTCTCGATGCCACACTCCTCGCGGAGCGTCCCCTGCTCGGCTGTCGAGAGCCCTAGCAGTTTGAGACTGCCCTCCTCGTAGGCGTCACTGACGCACCCTTCGTTGTACGGGCAGGTGGCGCACTTGTCGCTGAGTTGGTATTCGACGTTCTCGAGGTCGGTATCGGCGATTTCTACGAGGGGGCCGTCGGCCGCGAGGAGTCGCCGCACGTCGATGATGCGCGAGTCCACGTCGAACGACGGGATGGTCTCAGGCGTCGCCGGCGACAGCTCGTCACCTCGCGTGATGATTCCTCCCTCGCAGGTGACCGCGTCGGCGTCGACGCCATCAGCATCGTTGAGGACCTCACGGACGAGGTCGACGTAGGTGGCGGCCTGGATTTGGTGGTATGATTTCTCTTCCTGGGCGCTCTTCACGTCGATGACTCGGACTTTGGCACCTTCGGCGGTGCTCCAGACGAGGATGAGATCGGCGTTGCCGGCGACCGCCCAGTCACCGATTGTTCCCTTCAAGCCGGTCTGGTAGAGGAGCGTCGGCGTCTCCGGGGCCGGCGCTCCGTCGAGAGCGGTCGCGATGGCGTCGAGCAGTGGGCCGTGGTCGTCGACGAACGGGTCGTCGTCTGGATGGTGGCAGTCGATGAGTTGGCGTGCGTCGGCAGCAAGGTCCTCACAGACCGCCGTCTCGAACTCTTCACCAGCCTTCGTCAGCAGGATGTTCAGCGGCTGGAACGCCTCTTTGAACTCGGCGGCGTCGAAGTGGACTCCCCTGTTCACCTCGTCGACAGCGTGCTTGAAGTAGCGCGGGCACTGCTCGAAGCCGATGAACTCGCCAATGCGGGCGGGCGTAATGAGTCGATTGCCTCCCGACGTGGCTGTGGTTTCCTGTCGGTCGACCGCCTGTCGTGGCGGTGTCCGTTCGTCGGGCGAGTAGCTAGACACGGTTTCGACTCCCTCCGAGTTGTCGACAACCCCTCCGCGCTTGGGTCCGTGTGCGGGCCTGCTGGCGTGATCGGCCCCCCGGCCGGCGTGGCCGCCGTTGAATCCCCATCTGCATGTCTCCCAACAACTGGACCACTCGGTAAGAACGTGTCGCGGGCTCGGTGAAAGTGGAAATCAAGCACTGAGGAGCTCTCACGCTGAGCTGCTCTCCCACCTGCTACCTGCCTCGAAGGAGGACGACTCCCACGCCCTTTGCAACTAGCCCCTCGCATGCTTGTGTCTTCAGCAGATGTTTGTCCCATGTCCGATGTCCTGCCCACGCCATTTGATGGGGGCCAACATACAGAACTGTCTGGCCAGCGAGAGCTACCACTCCTCCCACGCCCCACTCGAAGAGACGACGCCCGTAGGGAGTGAAGCTGGAAAACATACCGAAGGGTGGGTGGTATCGAGTGTGCTTCGCGAGCTAGAAGTCTCGACTAGACCGTGGTGGTGCCCGAAGAGAGCGTTCGGAGTTTGGTTCTCCGCATCGCTGGCTCATCGGAAGCTGGCCCATCCAGTTGACTCGTAACCGGGCAATCGGGCTCGCGAAGCAGACTCGCCCCCTATCGGGTTTCTCCACGATACCCCCAGCGGGGGTTGACCTGTGCTGAGTGTGGTGAATTTCGGCGCAACTGACTTCGGCCTGTTACTGCTTTCAGGTGGAAATAATGTAGCCTGCATGTGTGCTCGCCAGTGTGGGACCCGCAACGGGAGCAGCCACAGAGCCTCCCAGGCGAGTCTGGGAACGGTAGTGGAATTGTTTTCGGCGAACTTGTCCGACGGGGGAGAAGCAAGTAGCCTATCCGTCAGTCGGTGCACAGACTCGAAGTTCGAACCGAAATCAAATCGTCCTCAAAACGTCGTCCGAGGACTCGTACACCTGCCCTCCGTGAAGGAGGGCCTCGACAGCGTCCTCTACCTCGTCAGGGTGATACTCGGTATCGGAGACAATATCACTAAACGCGGCACCCTCTTCCTCCGTTTCCAAGTCGGAGATGGTCTCCTTGACCACCTTCTGGAGTTCCTCGCTGATATCCAGCTCCTCGGACCATGCAGCCGAATCAGCAGCTGCTCCTCGAATCGTGTACCGGGAGAAGACATCTACGACGCTACTTGCAAGGAGCTCCTCGAGGACCAGATCCGCGACCTCGACTTCGGTCGGGTCGTCGTCATCGACTGCGCGGAAGATGATGTACCGCTGTCCTGTTGTGAGGAGTCCGTACTCGGCTCCGAACGTCCGCATGTAACTTCGGACCTGGTGCTTGGCATCGCGATTAATCTTCCCGAGGGCTTTCGCCTCAATGATGGCAGCTGTCGCCCCCTCTGAATCGAGAAGTGCGTAGTCAGGCCGGGCATCTAAGTCGTCGCCGGTATGCTCGATCGACACCTCACTGTCGTAGACGTTCCAGCCCAGCGTATGGAGGAACGGGGCTATGATTTTCTCCCGCACCTCGTGCTCCCACTCCAGCTCCTGCGTATTCAGGATGTGCCGACTCCGGCCGACGAACTCGTAGAGCAGCTCCTTGTTCCCCGGCAGTTTTTCTGATGATTTCTCGATACCGAGGTACTCGGTTCCCCAGTCAGTCGGCTCAAGCCCATCTCCTCGCTCGAGGGTCACCCCATCGAGATATTTTCCGAATCGGATCGAGTCCTGCTCCTTCTGCTTGAATCTGAGAATCCCCGTCACGCGTACTGGCTCTCCTTCGTACACCTGCGTGGGTTCGTCGTCGGTGAAGATAATCTCGAGTTCGTCAGCGGGCGTCCCGTCGTAGCTGGGGCCCTCTCGAATTCGAATCGTCTGTGCAGTAACGAACTCCGACTGGTCGAAGTTGATATTGAATGGTCCCTCCAGCTCGCACCCCTCACACTGGTGCGGTTCGGTGAAGTCGCCGCGCTGAGGGACGTACGAGAGTGTCGCGCACCGCTGACACTCGAAGGCGGCTTCCTGGAGCTCGGGCTCGGGATTCGTGGCGTCGACGACTGTCCCCTCAACGGCGACCAGATTTCCCTGATGCCGAACGGACAGCTCAGAGATCTCGGTGGTCACAGGAGGATTCGTCGCTCGGACATTCACGTCCGTGAACAGCACGTCCTCCTCGTCAGGTAGCTCAAGCCCCGTGAGTGCCTGCTCAGCGTAGTCACGCATCCGGCCTGGATGGGTGATGTAGTCCTCCGCCATGTCGTGGTCGAATCGGTAGAGGTCCTCCCAATCGAGATACAGGGACTTCCCGCCTTCCGGATATGATTGTGCGAGGGTCTCTATGTCATCGCCGCAGTAGGACTCGTAGAATTTCTGAAATCGCGTGATGATTTCGTTCGAGTGTGGAGCGTCCATGGTCCCGACTGACGCAATCTGCCGCTCCGTAGGCCATGAATATTGGTGTAACGTAGTGAAAGTAGTCAGGCCGAACGGCTCAGCGGCGGAGTCGGCGGACACACAGTACGAGGGCGAGTGCCACCACTGCAACGACGGGTCCAAATCCTGGCCCGGCTCCCGAGCTCGTGCTCGCGCCGCCGACGCGGACGACTAACTCAGTGCCGGCCGGTCGTCCCATCGTTGCGACACGGGCCGGGGAGCCACGACGGATGACACGCCTCGGTCCGCCGTTGACGACACAGTACGCCGGATGCTACAAAGAGGTACGACAGTCCCCGAACACGTCGGGCTGTGGCGATCGCGGTGACGCTACCCAACGAGCACGGTGGGTAGAGGGGCGCTAGCGACTCCACTTCCAACAGTAGGTGACTATCGGAACGGGCGTGAGCGGGTGCACTCCGTGGTCCATAAATCGTGCCATGATTACACCTGGATGGGGAGGAGCGGCTCCAGCTCTTCGAATATCGACTTGTATACCTCAGATGCCTCCTCGGCGTAGAAGTCAGAACTCTCGACTTCACCGCAGTTCCGGCAGCGGAGGACAAGATTGGCATCTCGGAGACGGGGCCGGTCGGTGTGATCTTCAGCCTGCCAACTCTCCGCGTGTCGCGGGTGGTTCTGCTGCGCTCGATCCTGAAGCGTCCCCGGCTCTACGAGGAGCTCGGCCCCATCACTCTCGGAGTCCACCACCAGCGCCGGGAACACGGTGTCTTCCTCTCCGCACGCCGAGCACGAGTGCGACGCGTAGAAACAGGCGTTACAGTAGTCGTGTCTTCCCTGTTCTGCTGTGCCGCACGCTACACAGTGATCTCGGTCTCCGAATCCCCGTTCGTCCGCGCCGTCATCCAGCCCAAAGTACTCTGCGTCTTCGGGGTGCAACCCAGGTGGGTGATCGTCGAACTCGTCGAGAGACGCTATCGCTCGCATCTCGTCGGCAGCGTCCACGCTCCACCGGAAGACGGGAATGGGTGGTTCTCCCCATCCCATCCGGTAGGCGTTGCTCCGGAGGGCTACTTCGACCCAGACAGGGGCAGCGTCGGGGAAGAGCCGGTACGCTCGGTCTCGGGCTACCCACCAGAAGCCGTCCTTCCCGTCCCGGAGCTGGAATCCCAGGGACTCCGCCCAGTAGATGGCCGCCGCCTGTGCGGCGTACGAGGCTCGCGGTGGGGGACGCATCTCGTGCTCGATCCAGTTCGTCGCCCCACGGCCTCGTCCCTCGGCTTCTCGGAACAGGAAAGGGACGGGAATCTCGACGGGATCAATGTTCCGCTCCCGGACGTCCCGGAGCACGTCTTTGCACCCCTGGCACACGTCGACTGGAGCGTCCGGAAGTGCGAGCCACTCGGCGACGAAGTCGTAGTACTCGGTCGCCCCGGTGGTGGGTCCACCTCGTTCCTTCGTGTCGCGGACGAGTTCGTGGTGGGTGCGACGCATCCGGTCATCCGGGGGGAACGCTACGCTCCCGCCCGCGATCTCCTCCTCGAAGCGCCTCCGGTCTATCCACATCCCGCGGTCGGGGTAGATAGCCCCGCCACACAACCAGCACGCAGAGACGTACTCGTCGACCGCCACCTGCTCGAGCCCCCCTCGCGCCAGTTGGCTGATGCTGTGGCGACTGTCCTTTATCGCCCGTTTCAACTCCGATCCGAGTCTGAAGCTCGTCGACGGCATGATGTATACGGTATTACTTCATGCGCGACGATGGGATAGTTCTTGCGGGAAATGGACCTTCGAGACTTCTGTGGACAGTATAACCATCACCCACATTTATGTATCCAGGTTCATTTGCACATACTGCGACCTCTCCGGTGCGGTGCCGGGGGGCCCGTTTGGGCGGGCCCCAGGTCGCGGAAACCCGCTATGGCACCAAACGATACGCGAAAGGGCGACAAAGGATTGTCGCTCGAACGGCAGAACGAGGATCGCGCAGCCGAGCTGCGTACGGTCCCCGAGGAAGAACAGGCTACAGACGAGGAGGATTCGGTGTCGCCGCGCAAGATCCCGACCGACACACGCCCGGCCATCTGGCCCGCGGGCGAGCGCCCGGAGGAGTACAGTCCCGAGGACCGGAGCGACGGCGAGACCCCGGACCTGTATCTCCCGGCCGAGGAGAAGAGCAAGAACCAGCCGGAGGACGACGCATGACCGAAGACGAGTCCGAAGCGTCGTCGCTCGGCGCACTCGCGGGTGCGCTGGCTGCCGCCGCCGAGAACGTCGAACTGGATGTCAACCTCGATGTCGACGTGGAGTTCGACCGATGAGCGTCGGCGCGTCCGCATCGCACCCGACGTACGTCGACGGCTACTACATGGACGGCCATCTTCGCCGTCGTGTCCTCGACCGCGCACCGTCGGGATGCTCCTCGAAGCGCATCTTCCGGCTGGCCGACCCGGCCGGCACGTGGTTCTACCCGTCGGGAGACCGGGTTTTCACCGCCGACGAGGTCAGAACTTACTGGCCGGCGGAGGTGGAGTACCCGCTGGCGTTCGTCATCCGCGGGGACGCGGCCCACACGATCATCGACATGGAGGACGAGCGGGAGGATCACGACGCCAAGCTATCGGGCTCGGTGGAGCGCTGCTCCCTCTGCGGCGGAGTCCACTCGTACGTCACCTCGGACGGGTGTCCGTACTGCAACGACGAGGTTCAGCGGCTCTACATCAACAAGTAACAATGGCAGTAATCGAAATCAGTTCGGCCTCGGTCGTCGGGAGCATCGGCACGGTTGAAATCGCAGGCGGCGCGGCAGTCGCGACGGCTGGCGTCGGCGGCGCGGTCGTCGGCGGCGCGGTCGTGCTTGCGGCCGTGAAGTACAGCTAAGGGGAGCGACCCCCTTCGGGAGTTCTCTTTCTTCGTGGCCGAATCGCACGAATAGCACCGTCCGGAGCGGGTAACAACCGCAAACTCCCTACCTCGGCCCTCCGGAACCGGCTTTCTCCTAGTACCGTGTAAGGCTACCTGGTGTGTGTCGCTTCTCTGTCCGACTCTGGGTGTCGTCGGTGGTCCGGGCCTCGGCGAGCTCCCCCTCCAGCTCGTCGATCTGATCCTCCCGTCGTTCGAACTCCGTCTCCAGGGAATCGCCGCGCTCGGTCGCGTTCCGATACTTCTCGAGGAGGACCTCGATATGGTCACCGGCCGGGAGTCGATCGGGTGGAATCCGGACGTGCTCCCGAACCGCGTCGTCGATCACGATTCGAGTCGATGACCGAAGCGACGCTCAGTTCTCCACGACGGGCACCGTCTCGGGCAGGTACCGCTCCTTGTTCCGCTCGTAGTACGCGGTCCCACAAGCGTTCTGTTGGGCCCAGTACAGCCGGTGGAACGCCGTGAGGTTCGGCACCCAGAAGCGATCACCGGAGTACTCCAGGCCAGGCGGGTTCGCAGGGGGCTCCGACGGGATCTCGATCGTCGCGGTCACCACGCCGGGGCCCTCGTCTAGCTCCCGGCGCGCCAGCACCTCACCGTCGGCGGCCACGATCTGCGTCGCCCCGACGAACGACGTCCGGTACGGGAGGCCACGTTCGTCACCCGGATAGAGCAGGTACCGGCCCTCGAATTCACCGCAGTGACTGGCGTGGATCACCGGGATCTGGAGGGCACGCGCGAACTCGACGGGGGCGTTCTCCGAGAGGTACCGGTTGTACTGTCGGGTCGAGCCGAACAGTCGATCGACACCGGGCCAGTTGTCCGGCAGTGACCACCAGTGATTCCCCGTGATCGCGTACTGGGCGTGGTTGGCCAACCGGTCGAGTGTCTGCTGGCGGATCAGCTCCCAGCACACTGCCAGCCCCGCCGTCCCGTGGGGCGTCTCGACGACACCGTCGTCGTCACCACCGACGTAGTAGGCGTTCTCCCACATCGTCGGGATGTCCTTGTCGTGGGTCTGGATCGTCCCGTCCGGCCCGGCCAGGCAGTAGGTGTTGTACACGTCGTCACCCCGCGTTCGGAGCATCGACCCGCCGACCACTGCGTCGTACTCCGTCGCCAACGACACCAGCATCGACTCGGCGTCGTTGTCGGGGGGCAAGACCGCGTCTTCGACGGCGTCGTCGACGAACACCCGGGAGGTGAAGAACTCCGGCAGTCCGACGACGTCCGCCCCTGCTTCGAGCGCGTTCCGGGCGAGTCGCTCGGCCTGCTCGATATTCGCGTCGGCCGCTCCAGCGGGCGCCTCCATCTGTACGGCAGCAACGGTGAGTTCGGTGGATTCGCTGCCAGTGGCCATATGTTGTGTCCCGCAGATTACTCACCTAAGCATTTCGCCGAATCGGACGTTCAGGGACCCGTTGAGACGCTACCCGAGTGCCCAGAACAAGAATCTGGTTCGTTGCGGTCTTGAATAAGTCACACGAGGCGGTAGTCCGGGGTCCGGTTGGCGACTCGCCAGCGGTAATCGACGTGGCCTCCGTGCCCGAGTCGGTCCTCTTCTGAAGCAGGTCTCCCTGTCGGTGGTTCAAGAATGTCATCGAAAGGCCACGTCGAGAAAGTCAACATGTAGCTCATGGGCAGCGACTACTGGCCACTTAGCGAGAGTGCCCACTCTCGTCAGGTCAGGTCTCGGACAATATCGGGCCCGAGGTCGTAGCTGGGGGCGTCGACCGCGAGCGCCTCGGGTCGGTTTCGCTCGGCTCTCCGGCTGATTCGACGGAAGCGGTACCTTCAACAGGGAGACGAGATATCCATGATACCATGGCACACACATGTGTGGCCGGTGCCGGTCTGACTCGGTTTGGAGTACACGACGACCCGCTGGAAGGGTTCTTCGCGGACCCTGCACTGTCGGCGATACACGATGCCGGCGTCGACGGCGAGGAGATGTCGGTCGATGCCCTCGAAGATGAGCGTCGATGGGCGTGGGAGTAGTCCGGACCCCGGCGACGTATCACGCAGATTGGGTTACACCTGTTGTAACCCGGGGGGAAGAGGGCGGGGTTCCCGGATAATATCATGCATCTGTAATCGAGAAGCGGCAGTATGACCGGGAGATGCTGGAACTGTTCAGAGGAACAGCGAGAGTCGGGACCCTTCTGTACGAACTGTGGGGCCCCGCAAGAGGAGTTCGAGGTCAAACCGTCGAGGAGGTTCCTAACGAACCGGTCGAGTATCTATCTGAGAAACATCGTCGACGGCGAGATCACTCGACGGGACGATGCGCTCGATGAGCAACTGGTCGAATCACTGGAAGCCCAACTTGAGCACGATGTCGGAGCGGCTCTCGGTCAGCTGGCGACCGTGATGATTGCCGACGAGTCGATTCTGGCAGATGCTGCCCGGTCGGAGATGGGGAAGGTCGACCCCTCCGCTGACTGGTCGACCTTGGCGAATCAACTCGGGGCACCGGGGCTGGGCTATCTGCTCCTGATTATTCACGCACTCAGAGCCACTGATAACTTCGATGACGAAGGCGACAGAGCGGACGATGGAGAGTCGTAGTCCGGCGATTAGAAACGCCGAGCCTACTCGGCGTCCTCGACGACGGTCCCCTCTTCGGGTGGGGCGAGCTCCATCTCCTCAGCCCCGCGCTCAATCTCCTCGGCGGTGGTGCCGGTCGCCTCGGCGAGGACCTCCGACAGCTCCTCGGGCGACAGAGCATCTTCGACGGGCGATTCCTGGCTCATACCCCCTTCTATGGAATTCGAACGTATAAGCATGGGTGTCGGTTCGCCCCCATCGGGTGACCACCGCGGTGGACCACCGCCAGGGGACTTCTGCCCCTCGTACACGGCGATGAAGTAGTCGGCATTACCCTGCAGGTAGCCGACACAACCCCGAATCACCTTGCCCCGGTTCGGTGCGAGGGGGCTGTGGCGAATCTTCAGGTGCACTGTTGGCCCCGAGTGGCGGGCGACATCGACGTGCAGCCCTTCGCTGTAGACATCGTGTCCGATCGACGAGGTCTCGTTGTGGTCCATCCGCGCGATCTCGCTCCAGCGCGGGGGACTGCCTGTGACGAGGAAGTGCAGCTGGACGAGGAAGCGGGGGATGTGGTTCTGTTGCTGATCAAACCCGACAGTGATGTGGCAGTCGTTCCGCCCGGCCGTGACGTGTTTCGAGATATCGTAGCCCGCCGGGAGCGATGGAACGCTCATGCGTAGGTTCGTTGGGCACTCGTCGAGCTACTCATCATCTTGAACTCTTCCCTCGGTATCAGCCCTGATGAGCTCGCGGATCCGTTGGTCGAGGTAGTCTGTCGCTCGGGTTCGGCCCGGATTTCGTAGCCTGACCGCTGTGGCCGGTCTGGGCCACCCCACGGCTGGCGCTTCGGGACCGCCGTTGAGGACGCCACGCGGGCGACCGGCCCCAGCTCGTACTCGGCGACCGGGCAGGGAACGCCCCCATCACCCGTCACTCGGACGCTCGCAGTCATGGTTGGGCGTTCTCCAGCCCCGCACAAAAGCGACCGGGGGCGAGGACACAGGCCCTCACTCGGTGCTGGTTCCGTCGTCTGCGCCCTCGCCGGAGACTAGCTTTCCGAACGTAGGATTCCGCCTCGACTCTATGGGAACTGCGAGAAAGTCGGGAACCGTCCCGGAATGGAGTTCTCGACGATGGGACGGGTGGATGGAACGTCCTAGCGGGGATGCACTGGCTCCTCGCATGACGGGCACTCCGCATAGACCGCTTGATAGCCATCCTTCTCGTATTGGATGAGCAAGAGACCTACCGGTATCTCGGTCTGGCAGGTTGGGCAAACACCGAGGGTAGATTGTTCAGTGGACATCGGGGGAACGGAGGCCTGGAGCGTGTGACACTGGATTCCAGCCTCCACGTATAGTATTGGAACTCACATTCAAAAATGCGAGCCAACCGACGTGAAAGTGGAATCCGCTACAAGAACTACGTCTTGTCGTCTGCTCTGGGAATCGAGTCGATCTCGTTGAGTGCCTCTGTCGCCACATCACCAAGTTCCCCGGCCTCAATGTGAGAGTACCGCTCACGAACCATCTCCTCGGAGTTATCCAGATATCGGGCAGCCACCGTGTAGCCAAATGCTCTGACGAGGACCTCCCCCATCCCGCGTCGACCGCCGTGGGGAGCGAGATAGTCGTGTTTCGGATGGTCGATCTTGATTCCCGCTGCTTTTGAGAGTCGCTGGAGAATCGACCGCGCACCATCCGTCGTGATCGACGGCGGTCGGATATCCTCGTCGAGCGCTAGCAACAGGTCACGAGCGTACTCGTTACGTCGCTCGTCGATTGTATTCGGACGTTCCCCTTGGTCGGCCAGTTCGTCTTGTACGAGCGTCGCGAGCGTCCGCTGGTCGAACGTCGGGAACACTGGCCACCGCTCCGTTGGTGGATTCATCAACTTGTGGTAGCTTCGAAGTGGTGAGATCACCGGATCAGGGAGGCTCGCGGCGTCCCACTGCTGTTTCTTTCGATAGACATCCATACTCCCGTCGTCGAGGGAGATTTCCTCCCATCGGACCCCGCGCCGTCGCGGATCGTTCGGATCCCGGAGGAGTTCTCCGACGCGGACGGCCGTGTACGCGAGGACGAACACCAGTGCCCGGTCACGAGCCGCCTTCAGGGCCGCGTAGCGGGCTCGTTGCTTGTCGAGGGGGTCAGTATCCTCTGGGAGTGTCGTGTACGCCTCGACGGCGTCGCGGGCCCGCTCATCGACGTGCCGGGTGAGGGCGTGGCGCTGCTCGGATGTCCAGGCCTGCTGGTCACCGGGCTTGCGGCCGTCGTCCTCAGGGAGCGGTGCCATCGCACTCGCCCGCTGCGCGTAATGCGCTTCGAGATATCCCTCGTTGACGCACCAGCCACACCACGCAGAGATATAGCGGTAATAGGTTTGTACCGTATTCTGCTTGAGTCCTCGATCTCCACTGAGATGCCGGGCGTATTCCCGGAACACGCGTTCGTCGAGGTCCTCGAAGGTGGGGTCGCGGTCGACGTCGTCGTGAACGATTCCGGTCCAGTCCTCGTCGCCACGCTCGCCGGCGGCCCACTCCGCAAATCGGTCGAGCTCACGGGCGGCGTTCCGACGATAGTTCCCACCCTCGCCGCCGCGACCCTTGCCCTTGTCCTGTAGATAGCGCTCGAACGACTCGGAAAGTGAGGTCACCGGGGCCCGTTCCGTCGGTGTATTCCGATCCATGCTCTCTTGAAGTGTTGAAGCGTAATCAGTCACACAGACAGACGCCGCCTTCCCGGATCTGGCTTACTGCGAACTGATGAACAGCGCTGGCGAGGTCAGTCATTGCTTCCGCCTGTTCTTGGGTTGGACGCCCGCCGCCGTAATAACTCTCTGTCCGGTTCTCGCTGTAGAGGTCCTTCATCGCCTCTGCAGTCTCCCGCTCAAACAGTCCTATCTGGTAGGCACGCTCGTAGCTGAACTGGTGGTCTTGAAAGTCCTGAAGCGTATCGTTCGTCATCGCGAGCGCGTACGCCTCGATCGACCGTTCGATCGCGCCGAAACAGACCTCGATGACGGCCGTGTAGTACCCGTCCTGTGACTGGAGAGTGTCAACGACCTTGAGGAGGCGGCACGCTTTCGTCAGCTGCGTCTTCCAGTCTTCGTCGGCACTAATCCCGTCCTCGAACGCTGTTCGACCGCGTCCGACCATCTCGAAGGCATCCTGTGCGCGGTCGAGTGCTGTGAGCACAGCAGTCGGGTCCGAGCCGTTACTCATCAGTGACCCCTTCCTCCAAGAGGAGGTTCTCGACGGTTTCGAAGTCACTCGTCTTGTAGACCGGAATCCCTGAAACGACGATCTCTCGGATGTCTTCGGTGTACGCCGGGATCGCCTGGACGGCCTCGACATCGATATCGTAGGCGTATCGGTCACCATCGAACTCCGTGTCTTCGAGGTCACGGGCAATGGCGTTCGCTTCTCGTTGGCTTTCGGCCCGTCCAGACCGGGTTAGCACCCAGAGATCGATATCGCTCCGTCGGTCAGCCTCGCCCCGAGCTACACTCCCATAGAGAATGATGCCCACGACGTCGTTGATGTTCTCACGGAGTTCCGTAACCGCGGCTTTGACGGGTTGGTGATACTCTGGTTGGGGAATGCGGAGAATCGGATCGTCTGGAATTGACAGACGCTGTCTGTTGATCTGGACGAGTCGCTGATTGCTTTCGGGCGATTCGACGACCAGGTCGTTCGCGCCGAGAACGTTCACTGCCCGCCGGACGGACTGATGTGAGTGACCAATCTGTGTCGCGAGTTCTCGCAGTGAGAAGTCACTGAATCGGTGATTTGTTAAAAAGAGAAGGACGTCGCTCGTCGCCTTGTGTTTGAATAAAGTCGGATCTGAAGGGGGTATTGAAAGAGAAATAGCTGCCCCAGACGAATTCGTACTATCCGTCTCACGGTTCATATGCCGTATCACGGACCACTACTATAAAAACATTATACGCGATTCGGAATAGGCCTAAATATTTATCTGCCAGCAACGGACGGGCGGAGAATAGGTCACAGGCATCTGGTCTCTCACGAGGACTCCCTCGCCATCTCCACGGACTCGGCTGAGGCGACCCAGAGAAATCTCAAACCTCGTTCGTGGTGGCTCTACCCCGGGGGAAGCGTCTTTCTGAGCCGATTGCAGCATTCGCGCTTCACCGACGGCGTCGGGGTACTTCAATATGGTCGTGATTATTGGGGTAATCATGACCACTCTTCAAATTAGAAGTATCGATAGATCCCAGGGTATAGAAGCCTCATAGGACGGACTTTCGGCAATTAGAATATCTATAAACTGTATATCGCTATACAAAAACTCAGCCGTACCCTCAGTCGGATTACCCTCATCCCACAAGATCCAGCCAAACCGGATCTCCGGCGCTCACCGGTGCTACTCGCCCCCAAGATGGGAAAGCCGAGTCTGGATTTCATCAGCATCCGCCTCAGAGAGCGCCTCAAGCCCAAACTGCACAAGGAGCGGGTAGAAGTGGCGGCTCTTCTTAAACTCGTCTTGGCCCGCTTTTCGTAGCTTCAGCTGGGACTCAAGGTACGTATCCTCCATCTCGCCGAGGATACCGTCCGGGATGTAGATTGTCCGCCCGTTCCATTCGTCCTTGATATTTGTCTTCGTTTTGTTCGTTTTACTCGTTTCATTCGTTGCATTCGGTTCGGGCGTTTCGGTCGATGAACTGGTTTCCGACGTTTCGTTCACCTCGCTCACGTTGCTGGAATCGGCCTCATCATCCTCGTCCTCGTAGTTCCCTTCGATACCGGAGGCATCTCCCCAGCCGTCAGTCATGCTTCCACCTCCTCAGGAGCGGTCTTCTCAAACGTTTCGTCGAACAGGTCAGCAATTTCGTTGAACAACTCGCGGGCATCCTCGACACGCCTGTTCTCCTTCCCAAAGCCGAAGACAGACACACCTTCACCGATCGACTGGGAGAGATCGGTGCGCTTCGGAATCTCGAAGACAGGTAGCGAGTACGCCGATTTGATCTCCTCGATGGTCTCTCGGTGCTCGCCGTTCTGTTCGACACGGTTGCACAAAATCGCGAGACGGTTGATGTCACCGTACGCCGGTTCGAGGGAGCCCAGCTGCTTCGCGAAAATCTGGAGGCTATTGGCGTTGAGTTTCTCGGGAATTACAGGGATAACAACATTGCCAGTTGCTACGAGGGCGTTATCGGTAAGGACGTTCAGGGATGGTGGCGTGTCGACGATGATGTAGTCGTAGTTCCTGTCGAGTTCGTCGAGTGTCATCCCCAGCCGCTCTCGGCTCTTTGGCGCTTCCAGCAGCGTCTGGATGTTCTTGTTGTTCGCAAGCTTCTCACTCGCGGGGAGGATATCGAATTCCTCGTGCTCGACTATAATGTCGTTCACCGACTCCATCTGATCGAAATCGAGCACATCGAATAGCGTTGTGCGGTCGGTATCGTAGTACAGATCATTGTAGCCGAGCGAGCAGGTAAGGCCTCCGTGATAGTCGATGTCGACCAGGAGTACGTCGTGGCCTCGGGCAGCAAGCGCCCCGCCAGTGTGAATGACGTCGGTCGTCTTCCCTGCGCCTCCCTTCTGATTTGCCACAGTGATTCGTGCTGTGTTGATGTCGGTCATATCTTTCGTTCCCCTCAATTTATTCGTTGCGTTCGTTTCTCTCGTTATACTCGTTCAATTCGTTTGGTTTGGTGAGGGTGTTTCGCTCGGTGAGAGGATTACTACGATGTTAAAACCATCTGTTCGTTACGCTCGTTGATTCAAATGCACTCGTTGCTGCCCTTTTGTTCGTTACACTCGTTTCCATCGTTTCGCTTATCGATTCATTGATTCGGCACTTCATCCTCAATCAGTTCGTTCCCAAGAATGAGTTCACCAACTTCGTTTCTTTCGTTCTGTTCGTTCCGTTCGTTATTCTCGTTTAAAGAGTATCTCCAGGGCTCTCGGCGACCTTCGAGATGGGCCGAGAGATCGTAGCTTCATGCCCAATCGAGTAATCCTATTAATTGTCCACGGGTTGTTAGCAACTACCAGATATACGAGGCTCTCGACGACACGGCGGCGCCGGTCATCCTCGCCATCGAAAGGGACGACTCCATCCGTCGTGTC
>NZ_CP101167.1 GCF_024298885.1 Haloglomus halophilum | reverse complement strand
AGTCCTCAATTCAATGCTTCAGGCACTCACTGATTCAGTGACTCAATGATTCTATGAGTCGGTGAATTGACTCTCTCCATGATGGCAAATGACGCTATAGATCATGGACTCTTTGATTCTTAACTTCCAGAAATCAATACTTCATTGAATCTGTGACTCTGTGACTCATTGATTCAGTCACCAACCGAGGACAGACATTTGGAATGGCTCGACAGATGGGTTGATGTTACGTTCTCTCTCCGAAGGCTGCGTTAAGTTGGTCTCGCATAAACTCTCGTCGGACTCGACGAGAACGCGAGTCAGACAGGTAATTTTGCATCACTACCTGAGGATCGCTACTACCTTGCTCTGCAGCGATTTCGTCGACACCTTCGAGAACGCCTTCGAGGACTGCTGTATAGGTATCGTACCAGAATCGACGACAGAGCTGTGGACTCGGTCGTTCACCCTCGATCCGCTCGGGGAGATCTGCTTCCAATGCAAGATTTTGGAACCAATTCCGGATTGTATCTCGGGTCACGTACGGCGTTTCTCCCTGAGAGGAGGGGAACAGGTATCCAGTCCACGTATCGTCTTCCGCTAGCTCGTCGATTCGGGAGTCGAGAACGTCCATTCCGTACAGGAGAGACACCTCACCGGGCCCGTTCTTGCGGCTCTTGAACGTGATGAAGGGGATGTCGTCTTTGGGAACGTCACGGTGGAACTGCGATACATGGAGTGCAGCGACCTCACTTGCTCGAAGTCCCCAGCCAGCTAACGCCACCACGAGCAGCTGTTCTCGCGTTGTCTCCGACGCCTGCATCAGTTTCCGAATCTGATTCGCTGAAAGCGAAGGTGTGGGTGAATCTTCGACTTCCCACTTGAATTCGTCGTAGAGGCCGCTCGCAGGGTTCATCGAGGCGACCCGTCGACCGACTAGATGCTGATACCAGGCGTCGACGACGCGCCGCACACGCTGGAGAGTCTGGGCGCTGTATTCGCGTTTAGTTCCCTCATTCAACCAGTCGAATGCTGCATAGCACGCGTCAACGGCTTCGTAGTCTGGATTCTCTTGATCTCGTTGAATTGGTGTAAGGAGGTCATCTGTCCCGTTTGCCTCTCGATAAGCACGGACGTAGAGATTCAGTCGCGTTCGCAGCGCGTCGACGGACGACGTCGCAAGGCTGTATCGTGATTCCCGCCGGTTGAGGAACTGTTCGAGGGCGTCGATTGTTGCATCATCCGTTGTTGCCCATGTGTAGCCCTCTTCATCATCACCGAGCTCGAGGTCCTCGTTCCAGAACTCCCCGAATGAGCGATCGTGATGGCGACGAAGAGCCGCGAGGAATGACCGCGCATCGTGGTCCCGAAACCACTGGTGGGTCGGCTTCTCGCCTCTCGGATCGATACCCTCTGCTTCGAGGCAGGGGGCAATCTCGTCCCAGTACAGGCTCGTGAAGTCCTCGAGCGAGCACGAGGTCCATCGGACACCATCGAAGGATGGCACCCGCTCAGCGTTGGTCTTGCCCTCCTGCTCGGCATCCGATCGACTCATTGTAGCGATCTCTGGGGGACTTGACCGTCCGAAATTGGATTGGTGCAGAATTCGGCTAGAAGCCTTGTCGCGGCCCAGTATGGCGATTCTAAGAGTGGCATATTCGAGTTGTTCAGCATTTCAATCGGATTCCTTATCAGTTTGTGGGTTGGGCAGACCAATTCAGTCTGCTAAACCCACGATGAATTTGGCGATAAAATGCGCCATACGAATAAACCATATGTTGCAATATAGTTCTTCAAAAAATTCCGTATGGAATCGCGAAGGTGGTATGCATTCTACCTATTCTGAGGAAAACCGTTCCTAGAGGATTCAATGGGCGTGTTATCACTTTCACTCTGTTTCGCGAGTGTTTAACTATCAAGCATCCGTACCAATCCTTGTCTCCCACTAGAACCCACCTGGAGATAGAATACAGATGATTCAAGACGACATTATACACCGCGTGGATGCCGTCATCCGCAATCGAGTCGTGACTACACCGTACCTATCGAGTTTAATGGGCAGCTGCTAAAATGCCGATTCCTGAAAGCAAATTTAACGACTGGCATGGTACCGGAGCTGACAAGGGATCGGCTGATGCACGGGATAAGACTCGCCGTGCCCTGATGAGCGAACGCTCTCCTCTCGAACAAGCGGACGAAGATTACGAAGTCTATTTACAGGGCTCATATGCGAACACAACTCACACACGGGGATCGAGCGACGTAGACGTCGTCGCGAAAATCACGTCTGCATGGCGCTCTGATCTTGAGGAGCTCAGCGAGGAAGAGGAGGAACGATACAACGAAGACCACGATGACGCCGATTATGACCACCGTGATTTCTACGATGATGTGCTGACGGCACTCAGGATCAAGTTTGGCCGTTCAGCTGTTACTCCCGGTAATAAGGCAATCAAAATCGACAAGGAGCGGACATCACTACTTGATGTCGACGTTGATGTGGTCGCGTGCGGTGAATACCGTGTCTACCGAACGTATCCCGAAGGCGGCGATGAGGACGCGGAAATCGACAAAGGAATGCACTTCATGCCGCAGAACGGCAACGATCGTGTAATCAACTTCCCTAAGATTCACCGCGAGAACGGACGGGAAATGCACTCGAACTACAAGGAGACCGTCCGTATATTCAAGAACGCACGCTATTACTACAACAACCATTTCGATACCCTCTGGACGATTGATGCGCACTCGTACGGGATCGAGTGTCTCATCTACAACGTTCCTGAGAGCATTCTAAAGCGAAACAGTCGATCAGATCGGTTCGACGAAATCCTCACCCACTTAGAAGACGCGGATTTCTCAAGCTTTGACCAGGTTTCCGAAATGGAGGCTTTGTTTGGGGATAGCAACACCCAATGGAGTACTGATGAGGCGGATGAACTCATAACCCGTCTCCGAGAAATGTGGGAAGACTGGTACGACAAAAAGAAAAATGCACAACTTTTCCACTGACCAAGCGAACCGGCATCAGCGATACATCCTAATTGGGATCCTTACTGCTGTAATCTATCTGGGCGGAATCAGCGTTTTTGGTCCTGTACTCGGACTTTCGATGGGCGTTGTCTCATCCGCACTCTACTTCGGTTTCACGAGATATCTCTGGAAGTGGGAGTGGTTACACGATAAGGGAGTGGTCGCTGTTCCGAACTTGAATGGTACATGGGAAGGACATCTGTACACCTCCGTCGACGCGGACCTCATCCCCGACGAGCAGATTGTTGACAATGGACGCCAGATTGAGGGGCTGACAAAGCAGGAAACCAGTATCGAGATTAACCAGACCTGGGATAAGATACGTGTTTCATTGGATGGGCCGGAGTCACCTTCACATAGCCGAGCAGCGACGATCTTGGTCAAAGAAAAAGCCTGGCCGACACTCTCGTATAACTACTGGAATGATGGGAGTACCACCAACGAAGAGCTTGATCCACATTATGGGACTGCTATCTTAGAATACGATGAGCGCGAAGACAAACTCGAAGGAAAGTACTACAACCGCCCTGATCAGCGGGGAACCCATGGGATACTGGAACTGTACAGAGTGAACTGAGCATTCACTCCGATTTCACGAAGTACATTTCTCCGTAGTTCTCACGGCCAGGACCTGTGTAATAGAATCCCTCTAGTACTGTTTCGTCAGAGTCTGTTTTTAAGGCTAAGTCGGCGGTTCCGTAGTGTCTTGTCATCGAAGACGCTGAATCTGGGTCTGGATCGTTCTCATACTGGTAGTTGAGGCTCGGCCAACGCCCATCTTCAGTCAATACGGTTGCGCCAGTACTGTCTGACTCGGAATTGTCGGTCTCCAGGTGGATGCTAATTTTCCGCCATGTCTGAGTGATTCGTAGCGTCGCTGCGACCCGCTGCATTTCCGCGTTCGGGTCGTTCGACGCGTGAAGTGCATCATCCGGAATGACGCCTTCATACGAGGTTTTCACATATCCCGTCCACTCTCCGTTGAAATCAGGAACTTTTGACGCTCCTATTGTGCGGGCGATTCTTGTCTTCCAGATGAACCGGCTGAACGTCGCTGTAAGAAGGGTAAATCCCACTCCCCAGGAGATCGTAATGCCCGCGACTGCTGGTATGACTGCACTGAGCGTTGTTGAAAGCCATCCCACGACAAGGGCGGCTGCATAGGCTGCGAATCCAAGAATACCGTATACAGTCGGCCTATTGTCGTTGTCTGTTGAGTAGGTATGCATCGCTACTAATCCTCTTCATAGAAGCGTCTGGCCTCGGTGACGAACGCTCTGGCGTGTTCGACATCCCACTGGGTCGTCTCGTCACCAAACAACGGTTGCATCCCATGCTGTACAGTATAGTCAGGGAATCCTTCTGCGGAGTCGGCTTCGAGTTCGTCGAGTATTCCTTCCACTCGATCGCGAATATCATCCTTTGCGATTGTGGCAGTCTCGACGTTTGAGAGGAGACACTCGATGAAGTATGAGGCGGCGTTCTCTTTCTCAATAGCGCCGTTCTCTGCGAGTGTATTCCTGAAGTTCTTGAAAATACGGACCGTTGGTTTGTAGTTCCCGTTTGTATATTCGTTGTACCTGGTGCCCATGATCCGATGACGGCGTGGGAAATTGATGATCTTCGTCCCGTCTGGAGTCCAGAATACAATTCCTTTCATGTGGTTTCCTGGCTGGCGTGACCAAAATCGTCGATACTGGAGACAGGGAACGACATCGGCTCCAAGGGGCAACTCATCACTTTCCACTTCGATTGCCTTCTCACCACGTTCGACGTTGCGTGTCCCGTATTGAGCTTGGAGGGTTCGATACACCCCTTCGGCATGCTCCTCGAACATCTGCTGTGGATTTCGATCAGGGGCATGGCTGGCGGCATGATCAGGGACGTGAGAAAAATCCGCATGGAAAGTGTCTGTCCGAATGACAAGAATGTCTACGTCACCGGAATTGTATACCATGGTCGTGTTCCGGTACGAACCTTGGAGGAGGGTGGCGAATTCTAACCCTTCACTGACACCCTGGAGGCCACCTTCCTCTAGGTCATCCCGGAGTTCGCGGTTGGTATCTCGAGCTTCTTCTTGATTTGCAGTTTCTGAATGTGTCCAACGGTTCAGTTTTGCACGAGATATCATCTGTTGTGTAGTCCGATGTGCCTGGTTGTTATCATACTCCCGAATGTCTGTCCAGCGATACATATTTACAATCCACTTGAGTTCGCTAGTCCGTGTCAATTACACGAGCGAAATCTATCGATTCTCTCTACGAGAAATGCAAGGATTTCGACCTTGTGCTCGTGCCGGACGCGCCGATGGCGAGTGCCCTGAACAGGCGTCTTGACCAACCTCACTTCGGGCCATTCGCGATCACACCACGGCGCCTGGCTGCCCGACGCCGAGAACAGGCCGAGGATCGACTCGCGTTCCTCGAAATCATTCAG
This sequence comes from Haloglomus halophilum, assembly GCF_024298885.1. Taxonomy (GTDB): domain Archaea; phylum Halobacteriota; class Halobacteria; order Halobacteriales; family Haloarculaceae; genus Haloglomus; species Haloglomus halophilum. Next base: position 120,634 of record NZ_CP101167.1, on the reverse strand, counting down.
ACGACTGACCTCAACTGGAAGGAGACGTCCTATGCGGTCGGGAACATCCTCCAGTGCTGGGAGTACCAGGGAACGGCTGACGCTGTTCTGGACTACGAGCAGTTCGCGACGACGGCAACGCACACTGCTGTCGACTGTATCGCAGAGATGGACACGACGTCTAACCGTCTCACTGAGTACAGTATCGAAGCCGACACGTCGGTCGCTGTCGTCGGCTTCAAGCAGCTTACCGAACTCGAACGCTCGATCCTTCCCCCAGACTACGAGACGGTCGACCCGTTCACCGAGGAGTCATTCGACCATCCATCGTTCCGCATTCTCGACTCACCGGCCGCAATCGTCGACGCGGTCCTCGATACAGTCACACAGGAGAACGCTGACGACGTGGCTGTCGTCCTCGATGCAGCTAGCCAATATTCCTCGCTCATTGAGTCGGCGCTGGAAGCTGCAGAGATTCCATACTATGGCGGTCCGGGGTTCAATGACGATGCCCGTCACCGTGCATTTCTACAGCTCCTTCGAAGTGCCCACGCTGGCCAAGATACGCGAGTAGGCGACGTTCGACCACTCCTCACCCAGCTCGGGATGCCCGTCGACATCGAGCACGACGAGAAGCGTCTCTACGACCTTGACCACCCGGAAGTAGACTGGCTCCTTGAGTTCCGTGATGAGATTCGTGCCCGCACATTCGAGGAGGCCATCGACGAATACGAAGCAGTCACGGATGCCTCTATCGACGCCTTCAGAGAGGAACTCGCGACGGTCGGCCTCCTCGACGACGCCGTCACCGAACCGGCAGTTGACCGTCTCGAATTCTACTTGCAGTCGTACGAAGTGCCTGTGGATCGGGAGAACGAAGGTGTCCTATTGGCAGATGCAAAATCGGCCGCTCATGTCGACCGCGCCGTCGTGTTCTATCTCGGCCTCGACGAAGGTTGGACACATTCGTCGCCTCGTCGCCCGTGGGTCGACCGAGATCAGGAGTTTGAACGGAACATTCGGCAGTTCCAACTTCTCCTGCAGAACGGCGTCGACCAGTACTACCTCGTGCAGGACACCGCCGGTGGAACGCCTGTCACCCCGTGCCTATACTTTGAGGAACTGTTCGACGAGGAGTTCGACCGATTCAGTGATTTGGACTCACTGCAGCATTCACGGGCGTCTCGAACGACACAGGACGGATTCGAAAAAGAACCACTCGATGTCTCCCACGAGGAAGTCACCGCACTCAGCCAGTCGAGTCTGAACTCCTACGTCAACTCCCCCCGTGATTACTTCTTCAGTCGACTCGTCGACAACCCGGACAAGGACCACTTTAGGGAAGGGAACCTGTTCCACGATTTCGCGGAGTTCTATGTCTCGCATCCGGACGCCATCACGTCTGATACACTCGACGATGTAGCCGCAGCCATTCTCGACGAAGTCGACCCGTTCCTCCGGGGCGTCGACCGGGAAGTTCGACTCACCAAGTACCGCGTCGGTCTCCAGACCATCGTTGAATTCCTGAATGCAAACTCACCTCACGGTGACGGCCTGGTGACGCCTGACGGTGGTTGGGGAGAGAACTTCTTCGCCGAGTATTACGACCGCCCCATCGATGCGTCGCACACTGAACGTTGGTTCGAGAACACTGATCTTGGGTTGAAGGGCAAGATCGACCTCGTTCACAGCCCGACCCGACTCCTCGACTACAAGAGTGGCTCAAAGAAGTCAGCATACTCGATTGTAAAGCATTCGGCGCTTGATCCACCGAGCGACAAACCAAACTTCCAGGCGTTGCTGTATCTCGCCCACCAGCGAACTGAGCACCCGGATGAGGAACTGCGATTCACGTTCTTTCACTTCCTCGAAACGCTTGATGATGTGGTGACTGGGAATGGGTCTCTCGAAGACTGCCTCACTACGGTGACCTACTATCCAGTCACCTTCGAGGAATACATCGCGAGCCCAGCTGTCTTCACGGAACTGCAGGAAGACGCCGCGAACGACTGTAACAAGACCTTCTCGAAGTCGACGTACGAAATCTACCGGGCTGTGTTGGATAGGTATGAGTTTCCGGACACCAGCGACAGCGACGAACTCATCGAATCGGAATTCGGCGACGCACTCACCGAGCGACTGATCGCTGATGTCGGGGACTACAAGTATGTGAAAAAGGGCTGTAAGCAGGCACTACGACACTTGCTACGGATCCGCAACCAGAACTACTTCACCGGCGACGTGGACGCATTTGAGCAGTTCGTTCGAGAGCGCCTATCGGAACTGAACACCCGCCGTGCGGGTAACGAGCGCTTCCCGGTTCAGGGACTCGGTGGCGATCCAAACTATCGGTACGTGGACAACCGCGATTGCATCCTGGAGGGTGAGTCACGATGACTGCACCAAACGACCAACAGCAAGACCTCATCGACAGCAAACAGGGCATCCACGTTGTCGACGCCGGCGCAGGGACTGGAAAGACGTTCACCGTCACCCGTCGATACGCCGAAATCGTCGACCAAGACGACGTCGAACCTGAGGACGTCCTCCTCGTGACGTTTACCAACAACGCGGCGACGGAGATGAAGGACCGAATCGTCGCCCACTGTGACTACGGGATGCGTGAACTCTCGGACGCACCGATCCAGACGTTCCACAGCCTCTGTCACGACATCCTCATGGAACGCGGCTTCGAGGCACCGACGCTCCTCGGCATCGACGACCGCATCACGGGGTCCACACGTGTCCTCGAAGACGAGAACGTCGAGAAGGCGCAATTCCGCGAGTTCATCCGTCGGTTCAGCGACGACCATCCCGAGTACGACGACTTCTTCCGCGCTATCGAGGAACCAGTCGAACTCCTCGGGTTAATCAATCAGCTCGCGGCGAAAGGTGTCTTCCCGACGGCCGATGGCTGGTACCGGAACGGCGAGCGGCATCTGGACGGTGATTTCGAGACGTTCCGCGGGATCTTCGACGAGCTGAACCAGCCCCGAAACGACGGGAACAAGCAGTCGAAGCTTCGCTCGAAACTCGGCGGCTACGGAGACGACAAGTGCTACCTCCCAGACGCGCCCGAGGAGGACGAGATCCGTGGCGGATGGGGTGAGAAGCAGGTTCCTGATGGCGTCGCACAGCTGGTGTTTGACGAACAGCGAGAGGGCCTCAAGAACTTCGTTCACGACGTCTACCACGAGTACCTTGAGTTCGCACTCAGTCGGAACTACCTCAACTTCAGCTTTCTTCAACTATTTGCGTTCGTCCTGCTCTGTGACGACCATCGACTCCGCGACGATGTCGCGTTCGAGTACGTAATGATCGACGAGTTCCAGGACTCTAGCGAGATCCAGTTCAAACTCGCTCTCCTGCTCGCGAACACGAACAACGTCTGTGTCGTTGGCGACTGGAAACAGAGCATCTACTCGTTCCAGTATGCTGCCGTCGAGAACATCACTGAGTTCGAATCCCGGCTGGATCGGTTCGTCGACGAACTCAACGAGGACCACGAGCGAGTGTCGTGGGCGACCCGCCCGATCATCGATATCGAACTCGTCGAAAACTACCGGTCGACGCAGGACATTCTCGACTTCTCCGAGCACAGCCTGGTGACGTCCGCGGCGAGCACGGACGACGTCGACGAGACGGCCGTGCGAGATAGAATTGTGTCGCTCTCCTCGAACGCAGCGCACGAGAACTCTCAGATAGCGGCGATTCAACACGAAGACGAACACGAAGCCGTTCTGACCAAGATTCAGGAGATCGTCGGGAACGACGCGTATCAGGTCGAGGAGGATGGGGACCTTCGTCTGCCAGAGTACAGTGACATCGCCGTTCTCACCCGGACTCGTGACTTCGGCCGAGAACTCCTCTCTGTCGCCGAGGCGTATGGGTTGCCGATGGCGTACGAAGGAGGCATCGAGTTGTTCCGGTCTGACCCGGCGAAGCTTCTCCTGGCGTGGCTGCGAATCCTCGAATCCGACGCGGAGCGGGGATGGGCAGTCGTGCTTGAGGAAGCTGGCTACACGCTCGACGAGGTCAAACACGTGCTCGATAGCGAGGAGTACCCCACCAACATGCAGGCGTTCAAGTCCGAGCTTGCGTCACTGGAGACGGTCGGTGGGGTTGTCCAGCGCGTGTTCTCCCAGTACGACTACGACGGGGCCTACGCTGACGTGCTGCTGACGACGATTCAGTCCGTTCACAGCGCGACGACATTGACACGAGGTGACCTCATTCGATTCATCGAACGCGGCATCGAAGACGGAAGCACCCACGAGGTCCACGCGAGCGCCGGTGTGAATTCGGTGACGGTCCAGACCATCCACGCGGCCAAGGGACTCGAGCATCCCATTGTCGTGCTCGCGAACATGAACTCCCATTGCTTCCCACCGTCAGGCGGGAACAGTAACGCGATCACGTTCGACGATCCGATCGGGATACGCCAGCGGAAACTCTACGCCGACGATCACGGGTATCCTCACATTCACGACAACTGGCGGGCCGACGTCCTTCGAAAGTGCCTGCCGCGTGGATACGATGAGGAACGACGCTTGCTCTACGTCGCGATGACGCGGGCTGAGAGCCACCTCGTGTTCGCTGCAGGCGAGAGCCCGAATACGTTCATCGAAGAGCTTCCGGTCGACCTCGAGGAACTAGAACCCAACGTTCAGGAAGACGATATCGACGAGACGTCGCAGGGGAACTTGCAGATTGCTGTGCCGACTCCGGATGGTCCAGTCGGTCACTCGCCGCATACGCTGATGCGTGACGATGTGTTCGAGGATGTCGATGACGGGAGAGGGACAGCGTTCGGAACGCAGACCCACGAGTTCGCTGAGCGCTACGTACTGGAAGGAGACGTCGAGCCCTCGAACGACGATGAACGTCACCTCAAGTCGCTCATGGATTCGCTCGATGGTGAGCTACGAGTTGAGGAGGATGCGTATCTGCCACTCACCGTCGACGGCGAGCAGGTCACCATCTCTGGAATCGTCGACCTCGTTCACATTCGTCCCGATACCGTCGAGATCATCGACTTCAAAACCGACCTCGGGCGGCACGCCGAGGATGAGTATCGGAAGCAACTCAGCGTGTACTATCACGTGCTGAATGAGTGGTTCTCTAGCCGAGAGGTGACCGCAGGGATCTTCTATACTGCACAAGGGGTCCGTGTTGATATTGACCCACTCTCGAAAGCGGACCTAGTCGCACTAATTGGTCGAGAACAGCGTTCGGAAGCCAGCGTTGTCGAGTAGTCATACCGCAGATCCAGATATCTCCTTGGACATAACCGGAATTCGTTCGGGGCCAAGTTGTCCGGCGGCAACGGATTCCTCAGAGCAGAGAAGAACGTCCGCGCACTCGGCACCGATCGAGGTCAACTGAGACTGCTTGTTACTTGTCTGGTGCCATGCATGCGTTTATACGGTAGAAGAGTCAAAATCAGGTCGACCAATGAGTCTTGATGAGGCGGTTGAAGAAGCGCTCGCGACGTACAATATGTCGCGCAGCGAAGAGGCCGAGGAAACGGGCCGAACAGTCGCCACCCTCCAAGACTAACAGCGCCACTTCACCGAGGTTTCGAATCTTTTCAGCAAACTCTGACTTCGGTAGCCCTGGCGTTGCCTTCAGTTCCGGATATCCAGCTCGTTCGGCGGCTTCCTTGACGAATCAGTGTGTTAGCTCTATTCGCTCCGCGGCTTTGCTCTATTGAACTATCGAGGGGTCGTCGTATCACCGCTCTTTGGTACAACTCTGGCATTTGAGTCCATCTAAAATCGTTTGAAGCGGGTTGTGTTCGGTGAGTTCCCGTTCACACGACGAACATCGAACAGTATCGGCTACACCGATCCCACTCCCGTATCCGAGAGTAACGGTTTGATGTATGCTACCGTCGATAAATTCGAAATCGATCTCGCCTCGCTCGTACTCAACTTCCGTCAGAGTAAGCGGTGTGACCTGCACGTCGAGTGAGTGCCGCTCTCGGATTTCTCGTTGTCGATTGGGGAATCCACTGTCACGGCGCTCCTGTAATTCGTTGAGCGTCTCGTCGAGTTCCTCGTACTCCGATTTGAGTTCTTTCCGTTCTCGCAACGCCCGGACGCGTGAATCCTCGTCTCCTGTGTTGATCTTCTCACTCAGATCGTTGATCTTCGACGACAGGTTCGAGTGTTCTTCCTGTAGCTCCAGGATACGCTGTTGTTGCATCTGACGGTACTCTTCAACTTCTGAATCTGCCGCACGCGAGGCTTCTCGATGAATGTCGTCGAGCTGCCCCTGTACGCTTTCCAGCAACAGTTCCCGAGCTGTTTCGAGGAGAGGTCGCACATCTGTCTTGGTCAGCTGTACAGCGCCATCAGAGGCCGTCTCGGTCTCTACTGTGGTGGTGTCGAGGAATGTCTCCGCCAGCTTTGGAAGGCTCTCCTCTGACCGCGCGTCTACAGCGATGGCGCGGAGAAGCTCTTGCTGGTATTCACTGACGGTCTCGATACCGACACGAAAGAGAACCACGATGGCTGTGCGGTCGTAGTACGGAGTGAACTGTGCGCTCTGTACCTCGACAGCGCCGTTTTGGATCCACTCCGGACTCTCGATGTCTGATTCACTCTCTATCGACAGCTTGCCAGACGGCGATCGTTCACCCGCCTCACGGAGTAGCTGTTGAAAGAACGCACTCTCCGGATGCAGCCGTTTCGTTCTATCATCGTCATCGTCTGGAGTACCCTCTCCCCGGATGAGTGTGTGTCTCCCGTGGGTGATCTCGGTGTCTATGTCATCGGGTACCGACACCAGCCAGTGATCGTCACTTCGCTCGATGGAACAGCCGATAGATCGGAGATACCGTTCTGTGAACTGCTCTACCACAGATTGCGTGACAGAAATCGAAGCGTCAGTCATCGCTTTCCCCTAGGTCGAATCCTTCGAACACGCCGCTATTGAACTCCTCAAGTTTGTCGGCGAGTTCACGCTGTTCTTGGAGGTCAACTGCCATCGCATCGAAGTCGTTCTCAAGATCGACTTCGGAATCAGCGGCCACCAACCGTTCGAAGATCTCGTCTTCGAAGCTTGTCCCCGACTCTTCCAAGCGGCTCAGGATTGAGCTCAGTTCTCCGACGCTCTGCTGGAAGAGATCGATCTTGTGGTACAACCGTTCCAGTACGTACTCTTCGACCGTATCTTTCAACGCCATATTGAAGATGAATACGTCTCGCTTCTGGCCGATCCGGTGTACGCGTCCGATACGTTGTTCAACACGCATCGGGTTCCACGGCAAGTCTAAATTGACTAATATATTGCAAAACTGTAGGTTACGGCCTTCACTCATAGCGTCGGTTGAAACGAGGATTCCTCCTTCTTCTTCGAAGTCCTCGACAATTTGCTCCTTCTCGCTGCTTGAGTGCCCGCCGTGGAATGCGTGTACTGTGTATCCCTCCGAGGCAAGCCTGTCGAGGATCTGCTGTTGGGTTGCTCGGAACTGAGTGAAGACGATGACTCTCCCCATCTCGACGTTGTCGCGGGCTTCTTCGACGATATCCAAGAGTCGTTCCTGTTTGGTCACGGTATCGATCTCATCGATCAGATCTAAGATCGACTCCAGTTCGTCTGCGTGCGTGAGCTCCGACTGGTCGTAGAGTCGCTTCTCGATGGTCTTCTTGAGCGCGACCGGGCTGCTGACGACCTCCTTCTGGAGGAGCATCAGTACGAGCTTCTGGCCTTGGTCCTGACTGTACGCCCCTTTGACGTAGTCGGAGACTGCCTGGTAGAGTTCGCGTTCCTTCGGGGTGGGATCGAACGTTCGTGTGTCGATAGTCCGATCTGTGAAATCGATATCCGTGTCTTCGCGTCGGTTCCGGATCATCACTTTGTTCAACCGATCCTGTAGCTCGTCTCGATTCACCAGTGTCTCCTGATTGCTGTTCACGAAGTAGTGATGGAAGACGTCGCGTGTACCGAATAGCCCAGGGCGGAGTAGCGAGACGACGTTGTAGAGGTCAGTCAGTTCATTCTGAATCGGCGTCGCCGTCAGGAAGAACGCGTAGTTGTAAGAAAGCCGATCAATCAGGTCGTAACGGTCCGTCTCTTCGTTTTTGACGTAGTGGGCCTCGTCGAGTACCAGAACGTCCCAGTCGCGATCAAGAACCGTCTGACGATGTCGCTCGCTCTTCGCAGTGTCGATGCTCGCAATGATGTAATTGTGGGCGTCGAAATCCTCGAATTCATCGTCGTAGTTGCAGACGAAGTCGAGACCGAATTTCTCTCGGAGTTCAGCCTGCCACTGTTTGGCCAGCTGTGCGGGAGTGAGGATGAGGACGGATTCGTCCGTTTCACGGAAGTGCATCTCTTTGAGAATCATCCCGACCTCGATGGTCTTCCCGAGGCCGACTTCGTCAGCCAGGAGTGCTTTTCCGTCCATCTCGAAGAGAGCCCGGTAGGCTGCATCCACTTGGTGTTCGAGAAGTTTGACGGCGTTCTCGTCCAACTCTTTTAGTGACCGGAGTTCTGAATCCGGCTGGCCTGCTTGCAGACGGACTGCTTGGATACTCTGCAGGTGACTCCCATCAGTACCGTCCTCAGACAGCGAATCCAGAAGATCGTCAGCAGATTCGTGTGTGACCTCGATATCGACGAGGTCGTACCCGCTCATACGTTCGTAGAAGCAGGTGTGCGTGAAATACGTTTTGTGACTACCAATCAGCAACCAGGCAGCTGTGTCTCCATTTCGGAAGTGTACATATGCAGCTGAGCTCCCACCGAATCACTAAGTGGATGTGAAATAACATTAGGGTAGGTAATCAAAGATGACCCAGTGGGCCAGTCATTACTTAGAAATCCCCGAAGCAATCCGAAGTAACGATGCCCTTCAAACGCAGATTGCCGACATCATTCCTGGTCGCCCAATCTATGGAAAGAGGGTAGAAGGTGGGAACCGAGAACAAAATGCACGAGATATTCTCATCGACTTCTTTGACTGCAAAATCGAATATCAAGAGGCATACGAACGTGTTCTACAGGAGCTTCCACGACGCGAATCTCCGCATTCACACGATAATAATACGTTTAGCAGCGATTGGAATGAAGCCTTGATTCGGATGCAAGCTGTTCGCTTCTACAACCACGGGGCATTTCTACAACTGAAGGAACTCGGGTACTCAGAATGCTATATTCCACATTCGCCACACGAAAACAGAGGGTCAGAGTGTACCAGGAAACTAGCTGGCGACACGTGGGAAATTGACCCGCTACTTAACCGATTGAAAGAACGGTATGATAACGAGAACTACGACACGCCCGTAACAATCCCTAGTCGGCCGAATTGTACCCACACTCCGATTCCCCCCGATATGTCTGAAGACGACTCACAAAGCCGCTGAATTCGCGGGACCATAGTGTTTATTGGGTGCCACTGAGGTTTGTTTAAGTATCAAGATGGCACAGACGGGATCCTTACCAAATACGCTCGAAGACACGGTGACCCTCAGCCGCGAGCTTAGGGAAGAAGGACAGATCGATGGGCAGGTAAAACTCTACAATGTTGACGACGACGACGAGTTCGAGTCTGACGCAGCACTCTTTTTCGAACGGACGCTGATGACTCAGGGCCTTCGAGAGGCCCTCTCGATTCTTCGTGATTCCTTGACTGGGGACGACCCGCGAGGCACGCACATCCTCTATGGCCCGTACGGTAGTGGGAAGTCTCACCAGATGGTGGCACTGTACCACTGTTTCGATGATCCCGATGCCGCGGGTGCGTGGGCAAGTGATTCGGTTGAGGGGTTCGACGCTGCGCTTCCAGAGTCGGCGACGCCGATCACGGTTGCGATGCAGAACGAACAGTACGAGTACCTCTGGGAACCGTTCTTTGAGGCGCTTGATTACGATCCTGGGACGTTCGAGTCGGGTGGCTATCCCGATATGCAGACGATTCAGGAGGCCGTCGGCGACACCACAGTCGCATTCTTCGTGGACGAATTAGAGGACTGGTTCGATACGCTTCAGGGCGATCGAAAGAGCGCAAACAAGGCGTTCCTCCAGTCGCTGCTCGAATCGACCGCGCTTTCGGATCTCGAACTCTACACAATCGTCTCTGTGCTCCGCGAAGGATCTGAGGTTCACGACATTCTGAATCGGGAACAGGCGGTTGAGGTCAATATGAACAACCAGGTGGACAAGCGCGAGGTCCTGCGCCACCGCCTGATCGACTCCGTAAACGAGAGTGCGGCGCGAGAGATCGTCAACGGGTACTTCGACGCGTATGACCAAGCCGACGGGCACGTGGATCTCCCCGACGACTTGCTGTCGGAGATGCACGATCTCTATCCATTCCACCCTGTGCTTCTGGATGCCCTCGAGACACGCTACTACGCTGATGAGGGCAACCAGAACACGCGCGGGATGATCTACCTCTTCTCGAAGGTCCTCTTGCAGATGCAGGATCAGACGGACCTGATCACACACGGCGACATCGACGCCATCGAGTTCGAGGACGAACTGGCGAAGATCAACTACGAACGACTGAACGCCGCTACCGGTGATATCAAAAGTCGTGTTGACACGGATGAAGTGCCCCACGGTCGTCGCATCCTGAACACGATCCTCCTCTACTCGTTGAAGCCGAGCGAAGGCGAGGGTGCGGAGGTCTCGGAGATTGTGATGGGTGCCTACCAGACAGGTGACCTCGTTTCCGACGTCGTCCTCAACCTCGAACGATTGCACGGCGTTGCATGGCACCTCCACAAGCTGAACGGGAAGTACGCCATCCGCGACCGGCAGAACCCGAACGCACTCATCCGGAACGCAGCTGTGGATGTGTCGGAGACGTCGGCGAAGGCCGAGATCGCGGACTTCATCACGGATATCTTCGGCTCGAACGCGCACCCGGTCGGGTTCCGGACGAACGATATGCGGGATATCCCGGACGACCGTGAGGTGAAGGTCGTCGTGAAGGACGGCCAGTGGACCCAGGACGAGGTGAAGAAGGTCATCACGAACGACGGTCGCGGACGCGAGTGGCGCAACACACTCGTGTTCGTCCAGCCCTCGGGGGACAAGGCCATCGAGTCCGGAACACGGTACATCGACAAGGCACGGTATATCGAGGGCGCGCGACAGGTACTTGCCGACGAGTCTCTCGACGACGAAATCCGCACCTCGATTCGTAGTATGATGGAGCAGGAGGAGAACGAGCTCCGTGAAGAGCTTCAACTCCTGTACGGCGATGTGATCGACGGCGACAATCTGATGGACGATGACGAGTGGGCGAAAGTGGAGCCGATGGATCTCGATGTGTTCGTCCTCGACGAGGCGGAACTCGACGCCTCGAACATTGCGGACTCTGCGGCAGCTGACCCGTTCGACCTCCAGTCGCACGTCTGGGACATCGCCGAGGACCTTCTGGAGCGACGGGGGGAAATATCGGTCGAGGATATCTACGAGCAGTTCCTCCGTGACCCAGAGCTCCCGATTCCCGGCAGTGCCAACGACGTGTTGAACGCAACCGTCGAAGCGCTCGACGGCAAGCCGGTACTCGCCCGTGATACTGGTGGGTTCCGTGACGACCTTTCCGGAAGCTCGCTGGACACTGTGCTCGTTCAGCAGGATGACGTGGACGTGTGGGGGGTCGATGACGCCGAGCAGGAACTCCGCCAGCGCTTCGGGAGCGGGACGACTGCGCTCGACATCGGCGACTTCGAACTGGAACTCGTTGAGGACGGCGAGATCTGGATCGACGGCGATAGCCACGACGTTGTGATGCGGGCTATCGGCCGGCTCGCCCGTGAGGATCAGTACGTCATCGTGAAAGGGAACGAGATTCTCGACAAGCCGCAGTCCGACGCGACGCTCCGTGACGTCGGCGGTGCAGAGGTCGTCGGTGCGTCGTCCCTCGTGGACCGTATCGAGGAGCATATCAACGACGACGGGTATGCGAATCTCGACACAATTATCGGAGAGGTTCGGTCGGACGAAGCGGTGTTCCTGCCGCCGGACGAGACCGAATCGGTCGCTCGTGAGGCGGTCAACGAGTTCCTCGTCGACGACTACGTGCTGGAGGCCGGCGGTCGGTATCTCGGATCGCTCGGCGACCGGGAGCCGACGACAGTCAAGATTGTCCCGACGGTATCCGACCGAATCGGTGACCAGATTCTGGCGTATATCGAGGACCTGGAGCCGGGTGATCAGTTCACCGTCAACAAGGTCACCGACCGTTTCGACGACAGCGTCACCGAGTACATGGTGCGGACGTTCCTGCTGGAGAACATCGGGAAGGACGAGGAACCAGAGTACGTGGTCAACACAACCGGGTCGGACAAGGCCACCGACTGGGTGCCCGGCTATCCGTTCCGGAAGGCTGATACAGAGGCTGATACGTGGCGCTTCGAGTACAACGGCGACGACGTCGCTGCGATGCGGAGCAAGTGGCGGAACAACCACCAGACGGGGAGCGTTGAGTACGGCGATGTCACCTTTATGCTGCCCGACAGGGAGGGTGTTCCCGGCGCTCTTCAGGGGACCGCCGATGTTGAGCGGACGCAGGTCAGCTTGACGTTGCGGTCCGAACAAGACTACACGAAGGTACAGGACCTATTTGAGCGGATGCCCGAGGAGGCGACAAGCCTGAAAATCGAGATCAGCTTTCAGAAGTAGCTGTAGTTCAGCTGTATCGTCTCCTCATTAATCGCCAGTTCCTGTTCTTTGTGTTCGGCCGATTAATCCATGTACTGCAGTAGAATAATCATTCCCGATTGAGTGATCCTGGCCGCCCTCCAATTACAAAAGAAAGGTCGTCAGTCGTTATCTATCGGCCTGTTGTGTCAGCGGTACTTGTATCTCTGTGGTTGAGTTTCTCCGCCTTTGAGGTAGTGGATGTTGATCGGGATGCAGATTTATTTCACTCTATGCTCAGTTCCCCGCTAAGAGACCTATGTCCACTGATACCCTACCAAAGGAACAATTGCATCAGAAACTTCTTTCGGCCCTTGATGATGCTGTGGTAGACTATTCTGATACTTCCCAGAAACCATTAGAGATAACGCTTGATCACCCGCTCCCTCCGAAAGTTCGAGTATACATGTATAATGTCACAAGCCCCGAAGGTGATCGGCCGGATGATGAATACAAAGCACAACTAATTGCACCGGGTCAAGATAGCGACGAACGAGGTTCTTTCGATTTCTCTGATGATTGGCTTGTCCTTCTAATCGGTTACGAACAGAATGAGGAGGTCTTTGTATTATGGGATGGATATTTACATCCAGACTTTTCGTTCTCAAAAACAGTCTATGTGAAGCAATGGGCTATCAGGAAGGCAGTCCGCGGTGAGTTAGGAGAACAGACTAGAAATTTACAAACTGGCGAGGAAGTGGTTATTACGGCTAATAGTGAGAATCTAAAGGAAGCAATCCGTTTGCGGACCTCGCTCTCAAGCTCATCTCTCCCGGCGGGAACAGAAGCAGCTGGCGTATCCAATCCAGATCCGGAAAAGAAGGCTACTGACTATGATATACCGGATGAAAGGACATCAGAGACTACTAGAAAAATTCGGAATACAACTATCGTAAATAATCTAAAGCAGAGATACAACTACCGTTGTCAGGTCTGCGGGGAACGTCGAAAACAATCTAGGGATGACTACTATGCTGAAGGACATCATTTGAAACCTCTGAGCGATGGGGGGCCTGATGACATCAGGAACATAATCATACTCTGTCCAAACCATCACGCTGACTTCGATTTTGGGATGGTCAAAGTTGACCCAGAGTCATTGGATATCAACCACTGCTACGAGGATAAAGAAAGAGAACTCGAATTCCGACCGGGTCATGGGGTTGATCCCGGATTTCTAGAGTACAATAACGATCATATCACCGAATTCTAATCCGTCTTGCAACCTCTCAAGTTCCGACATACGATTGACGAACCGAACAGCAGTTGTTACAGTTACAACAGGCTACTGACTGTTGTAGTATAATTATTGTCGAGACACCCGAATCCTTATGCGGTCAGATTGTGCTTCATCCTTATATGACAGATGGCTCCGGAGGGAAGCAGATTTCTGAACGGCAATCCCTCCCGATTGAGAAAGGATTCCCTATTGAGCGGGTGAACGAGATCGCCGAGAAGGAAGGCCGTGCGAAGATTCACTATCGGCCGATTTATACGATGCACAAGTGGTGGGCACGCCGTCTCGGCTGCGTCTTCCGTGCCGTCTCTCTATATACGCTTCTGGATGATCCAGAAAAGGTGGAAGTGTTTGAACCAGGGAATAAGGACCAGACACTCGCCGGTTGGGGTGACGACGACGCCGAGGAATTCGATGTCGCGTCCCTGCTTGAGCGGGTGGACATGACGGATCCGGAGAGCCTCTGGAAACTCTACCCCAAAGACGTACGGGTTGAAGATAAGAAGATCCTCGATCCGTTCATGGGGGGTGGAACCTCGCTAGTTGAGGCATCGCGTTTCGGTGCCGAAGTCGTCGGAAACGATCTAAATCCGGTCGCATGGTTCGTCACAAAAAAGGAACTTGAGGCCGGACAGACTGACGTCGAAGACCTCAAAGCTGCCTTCGAGGAGGTAAAGGAAGATGTCGCCGACGAGATCTCGCAGTATTACCGGACCCCCTGCCCGAACGGCGACCACGAGGCTGACGTGATGTACAACTTCTGGGTCAAGGAGTTGGACTGCGTCTCCTGCGGACACACGGTTCCGCTCTTCAAGGATTACCGTGTTGCGAAAGGACGTTACGAGAATGATGACCAATATAACGTCCTTTGTCCAGACTGTGGAGCGGTCACGCTTGTTGACGATTGGCAGTCTGAAAGTGTATGTAACGATTGTGGACATGGGTTCGTCCCTAAGGAAGGAAACGTTTCCCGTGGTGGGAAGTACAACTGTCCTGACTGCGGACAGAAGTATGCGATCACAGACGCGATCCAGGAACAGGGAGGATACGACACGCGTCTGTACGCTCTGGAGTATTATTGTGAACACTGTGAGGATGCAGATGAAGAGCGAAGCCTGTACAAAGGGTACAAAAAGGCTGAAGATACGGATATTCAGCTGTTTAAAGAAGCAAAAGAGAGGTGGGAAGGAAATGAAGAACTCCGGTCTTATTCACCTTCGGAACAGATTCCCGAAGGACACATTCCTTCAGAAAGAAACCCCATCTTCGACCATGGATATGAAGAGTGGCAGGATATGTTTACTGACAGGCAGCTTTTTGGCCTGAGTACGCTTCTACGTTCAATTGACCAGAATGTGTCGGACGATAATCTTCGGGAACTGTTGCTTCTGGGCTTCTCTGACAGCCTAATGTTCAACAGTACATTTTCTATCTACAATCTAAACGCTAACAAGATTGAAGGCACGTTTAGGATGAACTCATTCGTTCCCCAGACAGACTTCGTTGAAAACAACCTCTGGGGTACCAAATTTGGACGGGGAACTTTCTCCAACACGATGGACAAAGTCTTCAATGCTGTAGAATACGCCTCAAACCCCACAGAACGCTATATCGAAGATGGCGAGACAAAGGAATCAGAGCCGTTTTCGAAGGAAATTGGTGGGACACATACTCTGAATCTAGGTGACGCTAGGACGATCAATTTCGGGGAAAACGAGTTTGATGCAGTAATTACAGATCCCCCGTATTATGATAATGTCATGTATTCAGAGGTTGCTGACTACTTTTATGTTTGGCAAAAGCTGCTGCTGGAAGGAGACTATCCGGGGTTCGATAACGAAAAAACACCCCGAGCAGATAGTATTGTCACCAATCCGTTCCACGGTAAAACAGCAGAAGATTTTGAATCTGAGCTGGGTCAAGCATTCGAAAATATCCACCGCCATCTCAAGTCAGATGGCCTGTTAGCATTTACTTACCACCACTCTGACTCGGAATCTTGGGGGGAACTACTGGAATCCCTTTGCGAGACTGGGTTCGAGGTAACTGCCACGTATCCCATCTCCTCAGACCTGAACAAGTTCATCAGCGGCGAGGCCGTCTCATTCGACATCGTCGTTGTCGCTCGTCCCATCGACGATACAGAACCGGCCTCGTGGAAGTCACTTCGTCGCGAAATCTACCGCACAGCGCGCCGTACTCGCCAGCAACTCGAAGAAAACCGTGATCTTTCCCGCGGCGACATCGGCGTGATGGAAATGGGTGCCTGTTTCCGTGAATACTCGAAGCACCACGGGAAGGTCCAGCGCGACGGCGAGATCATGTCCGCGAAGGAGGTCGTCCAGGAGATTTACGGCATCATCCAGGAGGCCAGCGACATCGGCGTCGAAGACGTCTTCATCGATCTCCTCGACACTCCGAACCCGTCCTTCGACGACGTGAACAAGCTCTGCCGAGGGACCAACGCCACCCCGGAGGACCTCAAGGAGATGCGCCTCTACAACCAGGAAGACGGCTTCGAACTCGGAACCTGGGACAACGAGAAGCGCCAGGCGTACATCCAAGAGCGCGTCAACGGCGATGGTGGTGAACACCTCTCGAATCTCGACAAGCTCCAGTTCCTCCGCTACCGGTACGAGAAGGGGCAGGCAGTCCAGAACTACGTCGAGAAGTGGGACGTCGATGACGACCTGCGCGAACTCGCGGGACGGCTCGCGGACGTGACCGGCGACGACACGTACACGCGAGTGCTCGGAGACCGGGATATCACTAGTTACTGAGCCCGGTAGCAGCTCTCCGTACCGTAGAATCGAAAAATCGGTGCGTTTCCTGTGCCCACGTCCGTCTTTGACGCCTCTTGACTTGCACCGCCAGGCTTCCGGGATATGGTCACACAGGCTCTACGCAGCACCGTTGCGCTCGATAGTTGATTAGCCACGCCGTGAAATAGAGCTTTGGATGGCTGACCGAGGTACGCTGTTGGAGCGAATACCACCCCGGGAACTTTCTACCTCCTCTGAACACACGACCATATGGAATCGGGAAAGAAGTCGTTAGAGGAACTGACGACAGCAGGGGTGTTCCACGTTCCGGAGTATCAGCGCTACTACTCGTGGACTGAACCGGAGTGGGATGACCTCTGGACTGATCTCTACACGCTTCCGCCGGACAAACAGCACTACTTCGGGACGATCATCATCCAGAAGACGGACGAAACGGAAAGCGGTGGGAGCACCGGTGGCTACGGCTCTTCGAGAGAAAAGCCAATCAACCTCCTTATCGACGGCCAACAACGGCTCACCTCGCTTGCGCTGCTGGTTCGATCGATGACGGAGTGTTTGGAGGAAATCGCACCGGAGACGGATCACGAGGCCGAGATACTCGACGACGTCGAAGAGATGCGCGAGACACTTCTCGTTGAGGACAACATCTATCAGCTTCAGCTCCTCGACGAGGAGGACAACAAGTACCTCGAATGGCTACTCACGGGCCACGACGTTCACGAACCGGACCGCCCGTCTCAGCGGAAGATGATCGAGGCGAAGGAATACTTCGACGACCAACTCGACGATCTAACCGCATCCCCCGATGTCGATCCCGTGGACGTCGCTACGGAACTCAAGCAACTCTGGGAGACCATCCTCGAACTCGAACTGATGGTGTACGTTGTCGACGCAGCCAACCCCGAGAAGGCGACGCTCATCTTCGATAGCGTCAACGACCGAGGTCGGTCGCTCTCTACGTTCGACAAGACGAAGTCGTTCCTGATGCGGATGGCATACCTCGCTGCGGATACTGAGAGCGAGGCACAAGCGACCATCCGCCGAATCCGACAATCGTTCGGGGAGATGTACAACGACCACCAGACGATGCTGGAGTCACCGTACGTCACCGATATTAGCGATGATGCAGTCCAGCGCTACCACTTCATTTCGTATTTTGACTGGTCGAACTCCGACGAGTACAGTGATCCCGCCTTCCTTAGCGAGCTGAAAGAGCACATCCGCAAGCTTCGACAGGAAGATCCACGAGCGTGCTTGGAATACATCAAGGACTACACCAACAGCTTGGAACGCGGATTTAACGCGTTATCGATGGTGTTAGACTGTACCGGTGATGACGAAATTTCGACCCTCGTCCAGCGAATACACCGTCTCCGTCACGCGACGAAGTTCTACCCGTTGCTCCTTAAAGCGTGGCCGAATCTTGATGACGATGGCAGGCGGGAGCTCCTGAACGCGATTGAGACGTACATTTTCCGCGTCTACTCGATTGGTAACCATCGAAGTCACACCGGAGAGTCCAGTCTCTACGTCCGCACGCGAAACATCAGCGAAGACAGTCCAGCCGATATCTGGGTGAGCAAAGTCGTCTCCCTAATGAATCGATACGAGGACGACTCGCAGTTCCGACGATCCCTTTCAGCCGCGGATCTGTACTCGAAAGCGAGCTCGCAGGACCTCCGGTATCTCTTCTACTTCTACAACGAACACCGAGCTGACGAGAAGGGTGAGCGCGGTGGACCATCGCTCACGGAAGCGATGAGCAACGAATACACGGTCGAACACATTTGGCCACAGAGTCCCGACGAACTTCCCCTCGAGGATGCCGACGAGTATCCCAGTCCTGAAGCGCGGTACGACGCATACGTTGATCGACTCGGGAATCTCACGCTTGCGAGCAGACCGTGGAACTCGAAGTGGGGGAACACTACATTCGAGACCAAGTGTGATGAGGGATACGTGGAGTCGAAGCTCTGGGTACAATGGGATATCCAGAACGACTACGACGAGTGGTCCGTGGAAAATATCGAGGACCGTGAGGAGACGATAATCGGTTTTGTCCTCGACGAATGGGCGACGCCCGAGACACGTCTTGGAGACATCGAAGAGCCGACGGACGCGATTGACCGGCTTACGAAGGAGGAACAGTTCGTTCTCAAGGCACTCCGCCAGAACACTGGTGGCGCGGTCCGTCGTGTTATCCACGGGGACGCGACCGAGCTTCCAGACTCACCGTTCGAAGAACCGAACTCGAACGGCACAGAACGAAATGAGGTAGGTTCGATTCTGAGCCGTCTCCAGAACGTTGGCCTCGCTGAGCAGAACAAGCATACCTGGTCGCCCACCGACGAGGCGCTTGGCATTGAACTCCCGACCTAACGCCCAACTACCGCGATCGGTATAACGCACTTCGACGCATTAATTCCCGCAAGACCTCCGACGTGACGATTGAGGTACCGCACCCCTTTTTGACCCCTCGGCGACGTGTTATAGGTAATGGCAGGCCCCGGACAAATACCCGGACAGTACAATCTCGTCATTGAAGGTGTCTACGAGACCTTCGAACACCAGATTCCCGTGAAGGAGTTCCTCCAGCGGCTCAAGGAAGATGATGTTCCCGAGACAGTGAGTGTTGTCGGACTCGCGGATGCCCTGAGTGACGAGGATCTGGCGAACGAACTCGCCCGTGAGATGGATCAGCGTGCGAACGATCTGGAGTATCAAAGTCCCACGATACAGTTCGTCGTCGAAGGGTCGTTTCACCGAAGCGGGAAGACCTACGACCTTCGGTACGATGACGAACTCTACTCGCTTCAGCAGGTCTTTGGTCCACAACTCGAACGGAAAGAGGGTGGAGAATGGCTCGTCGCGCCGTTTTAATTCTCACCAGCGGTTATCACCCCTGTATGTAGTCCGGTCGTACTATTTCGAAAAGGGGCGCAGAATTAACCGCACCCTATTCAGTATGGTCTTTGAGAGTTCTACTCCGGGTAGTCCCTTTCAAGGCCTGCAGTACTCGCTCTTCGACGGCGTCGCAGGCGTCGGTGTCCACAACAGAGTATCCGTCCTCTCCGCTCCTGATCTTCTCTATGAATGCCCTTCTGAATGCAGCTTTCACTGAGGGGTATTCGATTATCGGATCGTAGTGTCGGTCGAAGGTATCGTAAAGCGACAACAATGATTCGAGAGGGAGGAATGCAACTGGGATATCTTCCTTCTCCACATCCTCACTCTGCTCGAACCACTCCTGTACACGAGAGGCGACATAGGGGAATTGACCTTCTCGGAAGTTATTCGAAACGAAGAGGTGAGCGTCCAGGTTTTCGTCATCTGAGAGCGAAACCGAGAGAGCACCACCGAGGTTTTCCGTAACCATGTACCAAGCAGCTTTGTTCTTCTCACCGGCATCGAGATCGTATCCCTTCTTTGTGTAGGTGAGTTTCGGGTCGTAGCTTGCGATGAAGTAACCGTCGTCTTCAGGAATCACGAGACAGCCATCTGTTTCCGTCTCTCCTTCTCGACCCCACCGCTCGGTGAAGAGGAACATGAATTTCAGGAGATAGAATACGTCCCGTTCAAACTCGTTGTAATCGTAATCCTCCTTCAGTTCCTTCCGCTCCTCCTGTGAGAGATCGTCGAATTCGCCTGCTGCACCCCGCTGATGTAGGTCCTGAAGGCGTTCGAACGCTTCGTCCGCCCGACCAATAATTCGGTTTCTGAACTGGGATTTGCTGTCACGAATCGCTGAGGTAAGAAGATCCTCTGGAGAATCAGTCATCAACAGGTCGTGTAGGTCAATAGTTCCGAAGTGCTCTCGCCCGTTGAGATACGCTTTCCCGTAAACGACGAGAACCGAGTTTAGCAGGTATTGATTGATTCGTCGAGGAAGGCGGCCATTTCCGAGACAATAGTTGATGTACTCATACCGGTGCGTGTTGGCTTCTTTTCCTGCACTTGCCACTTCCTGGAATGTGGCTCGGATGTAGTCGTTGTGTTTCGTCTCATACGCATCGATTGAGACGTCCAAGAAGTTGATGCCATTATCCGAAAGCGTATCACGGATCTCTTTTAGCGACTCAAATGCTGCTTCATGGATCGCCACATCGTCAACGCTGACCTCCCGCCGGATGTCGTCCCTGAAACTATCACCTTCACATTCGTCGCACTCGTCCGGCTTTTCTTCCTCATATACCTCGTGACAGCGATAACACTCAAATGTGTCAATCTCGGCTACGTCGATGAATTCGTTCAGAAGTGACTGTTCTTCTTCCGGTAAATCCTCGAAATATCGGTTATACGTCTCAACTGCCCCAGTGAGAATCTGGTGGAAGATGTATGAATCTCGTAGCTGGACGTCATATGGATAGATGCTATCGAATGAGATGCCCAATTTGTCCTCGATCAGTAATCGAATTGCCTCCTTTTCTGACTCGGGAAGGTACCGATCCTGGATCTCAAAGTAAAATCCTGTTTCTTCACGCTCTACTTTCAGCTCGACCTTCTTCCCCGTCTTGTTGTGGTTGAAGCCGAGATGGGACAGTTCGGATAAGCTCTGTAGATCGACTAGTTCCTGAAAGACGGCTTCTGAGTTGAGATCATTTCGAACTCCCGTAGGGTTGCTGAGGGACAGGGATGATCCATCGGGGAGATAGGTTCGTTGGAACTCCACCTCGGTGAGTGTGAGCGCTTCAATCTCATCGTTGAAGATTGACGCAAGTCCATCGATGACGTGCTGAGTCGTTTGTGATCGCTCTATTCTGTCAACTCCATCACTATCCGTAAAGGTCTTTGAGAACTTCTTGATTCGACTCTTTGCACCTCGTACCTCTACCTCACCACCACCATCTTTCCGAACGAATAGTGGGTGGGCGCGCTCGAACAAGCGACTTCGGACACGGTCGTCTTCCCGAGTGGTCACACGAACCTCTTTGCTCGGCCACACCAGTGTAAAACCGTCAATCAACTCTTCGACGAAGAGACCCTCTTCTTCGAGTCGTCGAAGTTCGTCCTCGAAATTAGTTTCCACTTGGAAACCGTTGCCACCGCTGCTCTTTTGCGCCCATTTTTCTTCTGCCCAGATGGTGAGTAGAAGCTGTTGTGCACGATCTGGTGATCGGTCCTTTAATTCTGCGAGTAAGTCGTCGACTGACTCAAACCGGGAGTCAATTCGTTTCGTTCGCCCAACGTAGAAGTCCGATACGAGATTTTCAAGCGTCCGTTCTGATTCCGGGATTTTATCATATTTCTTCCCGAGCAGTAGACCCCAGAACCCGTCATCGTTCGAAAGGGGGTCATGTGATGTCATCTCGTTACTCATTCAACTATCTGATTAGTGTGAAACCAGGTATAAAGAGGCTGTCGGACGAAACTACTGTTCAGAGCAGTTTCAGCGGTCCTTCTTTCTCCACTTCATCGGAACCGTTCTGGAGGAAATAGAGGTCGATCCACTCCTGCCCGTGCTCGCGGCAGAACACCGGTACGCACGTCGTCGTATGCTCGTAGCGCTGTTCACAGCGCGTCTCGATCTGTTCTCGCGTCCAGTCACCGTCTTGCTCTAGGTCGTACCGATTGCGAACTTCCCACGAGTGTTCATCGGCAGCGGCCTTGAGGACGCGGAGCGAGAAGTCCCGAGTATCCTTGAACGTGAACGGACCGCTCATCGATGTCGCTTCGCTCAGGGCAGTCTCTTCGACGCCGTCGAGACACAGGCGATTCTCTGCGACGGCGCGGAAGGCTTCGAGTTCAGCAGATTTCTCGACGAGGACGTCGTGTAGGTAGTTGTGGACGACGTCGCCGTATCCGTCCAGAGTGAACGACTGCTCGGGTGAGACGATCTGCAGTTCGGCTCCGGTCTGGGCGACTCGGCGACGCTTCGGTTCGAGTAGCGGACACAGGAACGCGAGCCGGTCAGCGTGCAGGAGGTAGGCGTAGCTGAACAACCGAGACCGAGACGGCGACTCCTTCACTGGGTCGTGGCCTTCTGCGTAGTATTTCGAGTCCAGTACAGCTAGTGTCTCGTCGCCCTCTTGTAGCGCGTGGTCCGGTTCATGGTAGATCTGGCCCTCACCCTCGAACGGATTCACGGACGGTGACCGGACAGGCGTCACGTCGTCGAGGCCGCCGAGGTGGTCGTAGGACTTGATGTATGAGAATTCGCGCTCGATGACGACCTGGGAGTACTGCTCGAACAGCGACTCCATATTCAGAACGTAGTCCACGACCAGTTCCCGCGGGCCGTCTCGGAGTTGCTGGCCGAGTGATGACGACATCACCGCCTTGGCGACATCGAACGCCTTCTGGTAGTACCGGCGCTGCTTCGGGAGGTCGCTAAGCGAGAGGCGTCGATACGCGTCCATCCGGTCTAACCCGCTGCTAACACCCATACTCTCCAGGCGCTCCACCTCTCGGTGAACCTCTGAGAAGATACGGTCGTATGCAGGGTGGTCGTTCTCGTGAGAGTTCTGTCGAAAGAGCCGAAGCAGCGTCTTCCCCGCGTAGTGGAGTAGCGAGTTCGCGGCGTTGTCGTACTCGGTCTCGTTGCGGATCCAATGTGGCTCCAGCGTCCCCCGCGCGTGGTTCATAAGCGTCTGTTCGACGTCGATCTCTCCCCGCCCGTCCAGACTGTCGAGCCGTCGGATAACCAAGTCGCGGATGTACCCCTGCCGGTGGATCGTCTCTAACCCATCGAGGTAGTTGATTGCCAGCACAACGAAGACATCGTCGAGATGGATGTCGTCGGAGAGGAAGTCCTGCAGCGGGATCCCGTGGTATTCGATTGACCGATTCTGGTCGTAGACCGCCAGCAACATATCGAAGATGTGCTCCCAGTCGATCTTCGGATCGACCTGGACCTTCGACGACGGTGTGAGGCTCACGACGCCGATGATGTCCGTCGCTTCGACGTGGAGTACCTCGTTCTCGTCGCCGTCTACGGTGACTGTGACGACTTCGTACTCCTGCTCGCCCTCGAGTGCTGCTTGACTCTTCGTGAAGACGCCGGGACTCTGCTGTGTGAAAGATGCGCGACGAAGCTGGTCCCCGATGGACGACGGACAGCCCTCTATCCGGATCTCCCCGCGTTCGGGGACGTTGAAGGTGTCCTGCCCGTACTCGTAAACTTCGTCAACGGTGCTCATTACTCGTAGGAGCCCATCTGGCGACGTTCCTGTTCGAGTTCCCGTTCGGCGAGCTCAGCCGCGGGGGCTAGATCGAACTCCTCGAACTCGCCGTTCATCGCGCGGTAGTGTTCCGCGATTCGCTCGATCTGCGGAAATGCGGCGGCGTTCAGGAGTCGCGGAACGATGTACGTCCGGAACGCCTGTCCGACCGCATCTTTCTGGTCATACTCGTACTCTCCGCCTTCTCGACAGCCGACGCCAAGGAAGACGGCGACGTCGCGATAATGCATCG
The DNA here is from genome assembly GCF_024298885.1 of Haloglomus halophilum. Taxonomy (GTDB): domain Archaea; phylum Halobacteriota; class Halobacteria; order Halobacteriales; family Haloarculaceae; genus Haloglomus; species Haloglomus halophilum. The sequence goes on along the minus strand of NZ_CP101167.1, from coordinate 96,565 downwards.
GGCCGAAGCGCATGATCGACCCTTGTGACGTCGATTCGTGACCGTGGTTGATCCCTTGGTAGTCCCGCTCGAATAGGCGGAGGATCTCGCTTTCTCCGAGGTCCGTGTGGTCGGTGACGTGCGTGGTGATCCAGTCTTTGAACAGCTGTCGGCGCTTGTCCTCCTCGTACTCATCGAGCTCGATCATGGCGAACCGACGGGTGATGGCGTTGTCGAGTTCGTTCACCGTCCGGTCAGACATATTCATCGTACAGATGATGTTCACTCGCTCATCCAATTCGATGGTTTCGCCTTCGTCGGTCTCGAAGATGGTCTGATGGGGGTTCTCGATGGCAGTGTACAGCGGACCGAAGATCTTCGAGATGTCGGCTCGCGTGATCTCGTCGAGGATGACGCCGTACTCGACGTCGAATCGGCGGGCACGCTGAACGGCTTCGGACACGCAGCCGAGTTTCGTCCGGTAGCTTAGCGAGTCACCGGTGTAGTCCGGGCTGATCCCGCCGATGATGTCCGACGGCGTCCACGAGGGGGTCGCAGTGTTGAGAGCGTACCCGATGCCGGTCTCACGGGCGAGCTGCTTGGCGAAGGTCGTCTTCCCTGTTCCGGTCGGTCCGTACAGGACGACGGGCTTCCCGGCTTCAAGCGCGACTTTGGCGTTGCGTTCGACATCTTTCGGAACGAGTATCTCTTCAGGCGTTTCATCACCGCGGAGACTCACGACGCGCTTGAGACGGTCTGAGGCCAGCGGCGACTCAAGTACGGCACGTCGAACCTGACCCAGACCACGTTCACCGTCGTGGACTACGTCGAGTTTCTCGTCCTCGATCAAAAACTCCAGTACGTCTTCGCTCTCTGCATTCCGGATTGCTTCGACGACGTCGTCGGTTACACGGCGAAGAATTCCGACTTCGTCTTTCGCATCTTCAAGTGTATAGTCGTCCGACGAGTCACTCATCATCGAATACAGGTAGTCCGCAGTATATAAAATCCCGTTCAAAATCCTGCTGGCGCTCGATGAGGACATTCGGCCGCCGTCGATTACGACGGACGGCGCATGATAGATTCTCCAGCGGCTCTCGAAAGCCACAGAGATCGAAATTGACCATCCGAAACACGATTATCTTGCTCCGCACGGTGGTCGACGTGGGATGGGGGAGGTACTTGTCCGCGCGTTTGGGTACACGGTGGCTGCTCGTTACTTGGATAACTCCGAGGAGATGGTGAGAGAGCGTTACGCACATATAGAAGCTGGTGAACTCGGCGACGTCGCAACTGAGGCACTAGAAGAGATTGATAGTCTTACGTAAGGAGGCGCTTCCCCTGATGAGCTACATTGCTGGTCAGCACTAGGTTTATACCGCTCGGCAGACTTCTTTCCAATATGAGCCTCGAAGAGACGGTTGACTACCTCGCCGAGGAACTCGACCTCGAGCGAAGTGAACACGTCCGTGAGGTTGGTCAGTCGGTCGCCGAGCTTCGCGACTGATCAAAACATTTCTCTGAAGTCCCGTTCGACCAGTCCGTCCTCCAGATACGTGATGAACTCTTGTTTCGTTGGTCCTTGACGGTCGAGCAGATCGTCCCGTCCTGCTCGTTCGAGAACTGCCTGCGCGAAGTCCGTACAGTGAGATTCGTGCTGCCCAGCATACTCTGATAGGGCTTCTCGCCAGTGCATATCCAGCTCGAACTCGGCTAACCGGATTTGGATCCCGTCTTTCCGTTCGACGAGGTCGACGTCCAGCTCTTCGAGTTGCTTGAAACGGAGGTTGTTCCGGCGGACCGTGATGAGACGCTTAGAATCAACAATATAGGGATCAACCCACTCTCGCCAGGTATCGTCGTCGACGTGCGTTCGTGGCATCTCAAAATCCGGGTCCACACTCTCAATACAGAACTGCAGCATCGCGATGCCAGTTCGGTGATTCGCATTTGGGAGGGAATGTCGGAGGATCAAATTCGACATCACCTCTCCAGCGACGATCGGAAGTGGAGCTCCCCAGGAGACGTGATCGAGTGCCTGCTGGATCTTTTGCGGTTCGAACTCCTTGTAGAGCCGGAACTCATCCTCATCGCGAACATCAACCGCAGCTTCGAGCAACTCTACTAATCGGAATGCGACAACCTGCCCAGCACGGGGAAGGTCACGAATACGGTCGCTCAGCCATTCCTGATCGAAGTCGACCTCTTGGGCAGATTCGATCTCTGACTCGCCTTCGTAGAGCACATAGACTGGAGCTTCGAAGGGGTACCCGATGAGCTTTGTCGACTCGCCGGATTGCTCTCGCTGAGACAGGATTTCTGCCACCGATGCCGAGCTATATTTGAGTGAGAAATTCTCGGCCTGTGGGTGGTGATAGAAGACGAGCCGAGCCATCTTACTGTGGATTCGTGGGAAGTGGGTAAAGCAGTCCCGTTTTTATAATGACTCTACGACGTAGTGGGTGCGTTCACATCTTCTAAATACTGACTTTCCCACTCACGTCGCGCCTCGATTTCCCGCAATCCGCGTTGCGTGACCGTGTACACGTTCGTCCGCTTGTCGAGTTCACCCTTCTCCAGCAGTCCTTTGTTGACGAGATCGTCGAGATTCGGATAGAGGCGGCCATGATTGATCTCCTGCTCGTAGTAGTCGTCGAGTTCGTCCTTGATTGCGAGCCCATGTGGTTCCTCGAGCCCGGTGGTTACGTACAAGATATCCCGCTGGAACCCAGTTAGATCGTGCATCTGCCTGTTCTCTATTTTTGAGGGGTGGCATATGTTCTCTCTGGTACTCAGATGCCAATATTCGATACGACGAGGCGAGAACCCTGCGTGAGAACTTCGAACCTTTATATGGTGGACAAGAGAAGTCCGCGATGGAATGTCTGACCTAATCGTCAAAGCAGCCGTGAAGGACGCGCTCTCGGACCACAACGTCTCGGCAGATTTCTACGACGCCCTCAACGAAGAGGTCGCCGAACTGCTCGACGACGCCGCCGAGCGTGCCGAGGCCAACGACCGGAAGACGGTCCAGCCCCGCGACCTCTAATTCGGAAGGTACCACACCGACGCTCGAAGTCACTCCCCGTTTTAAGGGGGTTGTGACTGGAAGGTACTCCTATGAGTGTCACAGCCGAATCAATTCAAGTCGAGAATGTGGTCGCGTCGTCCGATATCGGTCAAGAACTCGATCTGGAAACGCTTTCTGAGGATTTAGGAGCCACCGACTACGATCCCGATAACTTCCCTGGACTCGTATATCGGATGCACGATCCTAAAGCCGCAGCGCTCATTTTCCGCTCGGGGAAAGTCGTCTGTACGGGTGCAAAAAGCGTCGACAATGTGACGACTGCGTTGGAATACGTCTTCGACGAGCTCCGTGAATTGGGTGTCGATGTCGCTACCTCCCCAGATATCGAAATCCAGAATATTGTCTCAAGTGGGGACCTCGACCACACACTCAATTTGAATGCGATTGCGATCGGCCTAGGTCTCGAACACATCGAATACGAACCAGAGCAGTTCCCGGGGCTCGTCTACCGACTTGACGACCCGGACGTCGTCGCACTCCTCTTCGGGAGTGGAAAGCTCGTCATCACGGGCGGAAAACAGCTTGACGATGCTGAACAAGCGCTTACAGTGATCGAAAACCGGCTCACTGACCTCGGGTTACTGGAGTAATTCAACACAGAACAGTTGGCAGGGTACACTGGCACTGGTGAGTACATTTTTGAATCGGCTCTCCCCGTGTTAAGTTAGTGCGATGGCTGATGCCGAACGGGAGGTAGATGATGTCCTGTCCGGGAATGTTCTTTCAGTCCAAGAGCTGAACGACCGAATTGCATCGGTCGTCCAGGACACGCCTGCCCTCAACGGCGTCCGCTGTATTGGCGAGGTCACGGATCTCCATCAGAACAGTACCGCCCTCTATTTCACCCTGACTGACGGCGACGCCGAGCTTCCCTGTATGCTCTGGGCGAACCGCTATCAGAAGATGGACGCTGACCTCGAGGACGGGACCGAGGTCATCCTCGAAGGCGATATCGACTACTGGACAGAGGGCGGGAAAATCGACCTCAAGCCGTGGGAGGTGATCGTCGTCGGCGACGGCGATCAAGCAGCTGCCGTCGAGCGACTACGAAGCGAACTCGAAGAGCGTGGCTGGTTCGACGACGAGCAGAAACAGCGCCCGCCGGCGTTCCCAGAGCGGGTTGGGGTCGTAACCTCCCTCCGTGGCGATGCCCGTTATGACATCCAGAACGCGATCCACGAACAGGACCCTACCGTCGACATCCTGGTGAAGGACGCCACCGTCCAAGGGTCGGAGTCGCCCACATCCATCGCGAACGGCATCCACCATCTGGACCGCTCCGAGGACGTCGACGCGATTATCGTCGGTCGCGGTGGCGGGAGCGATTCGAACCTCCAGGCGTTCAACACCGAGCGGGTCTCGGAAGCTATCTTCACCGCAAACACCCCGATCGTCACGGCGATCGGGCATACTGACGACCGGTTAATCGCCGATCAGGTCGCGGATGTGGCAACGATCACGCCGACGGCCGCCGGTGAGTATATCGTGAATTCCCGCGAGGAGTTCTTGGCGGGCGAAGTCAAGCCGCTGGCACAGCAACTCGACGCCGCGTACGAGACCTTCCAGCAAGAGCACGAACATGAACGGGAGCTTGCCGAAGCAGTCGACGAGGCGGCCGTACCCGAGGGCCTCCCGCCGGTCTATTACAAGGCCGCAATCGCTGTGCTGTTGTTGCTGTTGTTGGCTATCACTGGGCTTTGGTTGGGGGTGATCTGAGCGTGGCAAACGACCAAGAGATTCACGACCGGCTGACCCGTGTCGAAGAAATCATTGAGCAGCTCGATGCGGATGAGTGTGATCTCGATGAAGGGACAAGGCTCCACGAGGAGGGTCAGGAACGCTTGGCCGAGGTGCGAGAAATCCTTGACAACGGGCGTGGAGAGGTCGTGGAACTCGAGTAGAGGCCATCCTAACCTTAACCAACAGACAACGGAATCTAGCCCCATTGTTGGTTAACCGTACCCTTGCGAGGTGAACGAGCTATCCGGTTATAATTTACTTTAGATTTTTGCGCCAGTTGGTGGCCAGAAAGCATATACCGATCTTCTAGCTATCGCACCACCATGGACCGGGGCTCAACCGGTGCATACCCACCCCGCACATATGATCACACGGGCAGTCACCATCGAAGACATCGATGATCTGTACCTGACGTGGAACAGCCATATCAACGGTTCCGCCCTCTATCGCCGCGCCCTCCGAGATGAAATGGAGCTTCGCGACGTCGACCCCGACGAGCTTCGAGATCTCTTCGAACGGGCCCGCGAACAGGGCTACACGAAAGACGAGATCGTCGACGAGACCAACCGCTACGCTGATCTGAAAGCACTCGTCGACGACGCAGAGGAGTAACCCGCTATGTCACAGGACAATACGCCCTCCGAGACGGCTTCGAATCGCCCCGACAGCCAGTCCACGGCATCGAGTAGGCTTCCCAGGCAAGCTATGTTCATCGTCGTCGCCCTGAGCCTGTTCGCTGTGGAACCCGCCGCCGCACAGACGAATGCCGTCTGTAGTGCGGACAACCTCCCCAGCATGATCGAGGGCTTCTTCCAGCTTACCACGGCGCTGGGCATTGTCGGCCTCGCAGTCGTGTGGCAGGCCGACTCCCTCATCGAGATGTTCACGATCACACCCGACCAAAAGAAGGGCCTCAAGCGCCACAAGCGCTCCGCGATGAAGTCTGCGGTCGTCCTCGTCGCCCTCGGGCCACTTTACACCGTCGCTGGGTCGATGATGAACCTCCCGCTGGCGCAGTGCGTCGACCTCGCCCCCTGGTAGGCGACTACCACCCCCGTCGCGAGCCCCCATGAAACAACGAGAGCTCTCCGTGCTAATGGCCGCCCTGTTCGTGACGAGCCTAGTCACGGGTCTCGTCACTGCAAGCCCGCCACGGCCAGGCACGGAGGGGAATGGGCTCACTGAGAATGAATCAGCGACGCTGTGGTCTCGTGACGCGGACAACTACATCACCCAGGAGGAGTACCAGCAGCGATACGGCGAGAGCCGGACCGCGATGCACCAACTCGCAAACGGGACGGACATCACGTTCACGCGCCCGCCGGCGACAGCTGCAACGTGGACGCGAAACGATTTCGCTGATCTCGAAGCCGGTGGGTCGGATACGTCCGTGCATCCGCGCCACGCGTCGCTCGAAGATGGCGTGTTTATCGAGGACGCCCACGCCACAGTGTTCGCAGTGCAGCCGTCGACGCGAGGTCACTTGGAGTCGGGTGAGACCCCGCTCTATATCGCGCCGAACGGCACGATGCGGGGGTTCGTCGACTATCGCGTTCGCGTCCCGAACGGAAGCTCCTCGGGGAACAGGACGATCGAGTGGTCGCTCGCGAGCAACGAGGTCGAGGAGGTTCGATTGCAGAAGGACGGCGAAACCATTGTCGAGCGCGACGGCTCGCACACGCCGGCCCTCGACTACCAGATCGAGGATGACTGGAGTGCAAACCTCACGCTTGAAGCCGAGATCAGCGTCCGGCTGAAGAAGACCACGCGAATCGACCGAGGCGACGAGACCGATGTCGAGGTCACGTATCGTACCGAGTCGCTCAACGTCTCGGACTCGATCGCCGTCGAGATCTACGACCTCTCTGCGTACCCCTACTACGCCGAGTATCCCAATGGTGACGCTGGTGTGGCTATCTTCCAGTCCAGACCGTGGCAGGGGTACACGCTGACGGGGAATGGAAGCGCACGAGTGCGTGGCGTCTGGCGGTTCTACACCGCTCGGAACACCAACTGGGATACACTCGTCAGGTCGAACCGGACCGACAGCGCCACCGTCGAGTCGGATGCGATTCCGGTCTATGTTCACGCGTACCCGTCGCGAATCGGCCCGCGTGCTGAACCAGTTCGCGATGGCCCAGAGATCATCGACACCTGGGGCACTGACCGACCGTCTCCGGTCGGCACGCTCGGTGAGAACATCAACATCGACATCGTCAACCAGTCGTACACGACGACGTACGGTGTTGCGGTTCGCGCGGAGAACGTCGACCGCAACGCCCTCCAAGTAGCGGGGATCGTGCGGGGTGTGAACGCCTCGATTGTGGCACCTGACGCTGGCTCAGAGCGGCAGCTCCGGCGCAGTAATCTGACTGTTGAGGTGCTCCAGCAGAACGAAAGCCAGGCCACACTCCGCATCGAGCTCCGGGATAACGAGACCGGCGCACCAATCGTGCTCAGCGATCCCGACCGACGATATCCAATCGGCGGGAACACTCGCAACGGCTACATCACCATCGCGGAGCAACGTGTTGAGACCAACGCCTCCGGGGTAGCGATTGTGACGATCGACAAGCCGGGTATCTACACGGCTCGGTACCATCCGGGTTCGTGGCTCGGGCACAACCCCGCATATGTGAGTGCGACGGCTACTGCCCGCTGGCACCCGCTCGGCACCATCGACGGTTGGTTCGCGTTCATTTTCGAGGTCGGCTGGCAGCTCATCCCGTTTCTTGTGATGTTCTACGCTGGCAAGCGGCTTCTCCGAATGCTCGGTCCAGAAGACATCTTCCAACGGAACCCATAGTCCATGACTAGAAACCACCCACACATCAGTCGGCGAACCGCCCTCCGAACAGTCGCAGGTGCTGCGGTCGTAAGCGTCGCTGGCTGTCTGAACGACAATGGCGGTTCTGGGACGCCTGGTGACGGAACGACCTCTCCAGATGGCAACGGCCCACTCACGCGTATCGCTATCGAGGGGACAACACTCGTCGTCGAACTCTCCGAAGAGGCCGACATTGACCAGGTCAACCTCATCCAACCGAACGGCGAGCTATTCGGGAAGCGTGACGTAGCCGCGGGTGCTCAACAGGTCTCGTTCGAGATCGGCACCGCGTATGCGCCCGGTGAGTACCGCGTACTCGCGTTGAAAGGCGAGGAGACAGTAGTTGAGACCACGACTGAACTCCGTCCAGAGATTCAGATACAGGATGTCGGACTCTATCGGAATAATCCAGATAAGCCGTGGGACGAAGTCTATGGTGAGAGCGAGACGGACCGGATCAAGAATGGCGAGGCATTCGTCACGGTAGAGAACACAGGAAGTGGTCCGGAAGCGATAACTGAACTAATCTTCTCCGGGGACGTTCCCAATCCAATTGAGAACCCCAGAGGCAGTGGAATGCACGAAACCGACCGGGTAGTAGTCTCCCCCGGCGAGACGGCCGACCTGTTCAGTAACTCGTTCCCGTTCGGTTCAGAGAGTGAGGACGGAATGGGGTGTTCCCCAGATGGAAACAGCGGGCAGTTCACGGTTATCGTCGAGACTCAAGTCAGTGGCAATCGGGTCACGAGTACCTACGATGTCCAGTATTCCGGGTCTGACGAGATGACTGACTGTGAGGTCACGATCACGGAGGCCTGACGATGGTTGATCTCATTGACGTCGTCCTTGAGGGTATCAAAGGCGTCGTTGATTGGTTCATCGGGCTGTTCATGGACGGTCTCAGGTCGGGGTATGAGACCCTGACTGAGGGGATGTTCGGAACGCCGACCCCAGAGACGAACGGAGCATTTGTCTTCGGTGAACCAACCAACGCACCCTGGCCAGCGATTCACGATGCTCTCATCGGCGGCGAAATCATGCTGGTGTCCCTTTTGCTCCTCGTGATGAGTGTCCAGGGGCGTCACACGGTTCGGATCTTCAATATTGGAAGTACCTACGAAGCTCGAAAAACGAAGAAGACGGCCTGGGTCGGGGCCTTTCTAATCATTACGTGGTATTGGGTTGGAACTCTTGCGCTCTACCTCGTCGACGGGTTCACCATTGCACTGATGCCGGAGCTTTCCTCCGTAGCCTCGGCAATGCTTCAGTTCTTGGGTGCAGCCATCACAAACCCAGGGCTGGGGCTATTGTTCGCCGTGATTGGTGGAATTTCGATGTGGGCGCTGGAGGCGCTGTTCTACATCCGGATGATCCTGCTCTATGTCTACCTGTACGGAATGCCGATTGCATTTGCACTGGCCTACGGAAACATTCCGGTCGTATCCGATATCGCGATGGGGTTCTGCAAACGGTTTGTCCCGTTGGCTGTCCTCCCGCTCCCAGCTGCGATGGTCCTCAAGGGATACGATTTGATCTACAGCGGTGGAACGCTCACACCAGGAACAGCGTTCCTCAAATATCTCGTCGCTGCGTCTCTCCCGCTGGTCGCCCTCTACATCACGTGGAAGACGTTCAAATACGCGACCCCGTTGACGGCCAAAGTCGTCGGCGGTGCGACGAAAGGCGCAGCACTCGTTGGTGGTGTCGCCGCCGGTGCCTATGTCGGTGGCGCCGGCGTCGCGACGACCGCCGCTCGGTGGGGGCCGAAAGCCGCCGCTGGCCACGCCGTCGCACAAAAGGCAGCTGCCCGCGGTGGGCATGGAGGAGACGATGGCGGGACGCCATCGTACCGTCGAACAGAGAATGACCCTGGTGGAGCGACAGCGGAATCGGCGAGTGACGACCGTGGGATGGAGTTTGATCGAGGAATCCACTAACAATGTCAGCAGATCAAGACGCGGCCGCACGGCGCATCATGGATCAGTTCGGCGAGGAGAGTCGCATCCCGTATCTCAATATCGAGGAAGGGGACGTCGGCATGCTCATCGCCTTCCCCATTATTGGGCTGTTTATCGCTGGCCTCACCGGGATCGAATCACTGGCCCTCCCGTTCGTCGCTGGCGGGCTTGGCTTTGGCGTTGCCGTCATCTACGTCTCACCAACCCACCTGAACGCCTGGACGTGGACCAAAGACGTCTATCGGTATCTCAAACGGCCTCAGGTCACGTTCAGTGCGCCCGCCGACGCCGACACGAGTACCAACGAGTCAGAGCGGAACGAAGGCGGACTCGCAAACTACACGCCGTTCAAGCCGGACGAGCGGACACAGGACCTCACGAACATCAAGCGAGCGTGGCCGGGCGCTGGTGCCATCCAGCGTGAAGACGGCGCGATGGAGGCGTTCATCGAGATCGATCCGGCCAACATGGACTTCGCGATGTCCGACGACTGGGCGCAGCTGCAGGACGCCGGCGAAGAGTTCGCTAACAAAGAGCTGGACTCGAAGCTCAAACTCCACGCCACAACCCGTTCCTTCCCGGTCGAGCAGATCACCGAGACCATCGAGGATCGACTCACGGACGAAGACGTCACGGAGAACCCGATTTTCCGGGAACTCCTCGAAGAGTACCGAGAGACACGGCCGAAGGAGATGCGTGACCGGGGTATTCAGCAGGTCCGGTACTACATCGGCGTTGAAGTCAGTCCGATAGAAGTGTACGACCGCTTCCGTGACGAGGGCACCCCCGCCGAGAAGCTGACTCAGTTCCCGGTCATCGGGTTCCTGTTCAACCCGTTTGTCACCCGCCGCGAGGACCTCACCGACGTCGAGCGCCGCGCACAGATGTTCGAGAAACTGGATAGCCGAGTCAACGACGTACGGTCGGAGTTCATCCAGCAGGCGTCTGGCTGGTCCGCACGCCGGCTCAGCACGGTCGAGCTGTTCGTCCTGAATATGGACTTCTGGAACGGCCGCGAACACGACTACGACGAGGCGGAGCGTACCGTTCGCGACCAATCGATCATCGGCCACTCGCGCCGGGAGGACCCACACGATGCGTAACGTGATCCTCCAGACTGGTGGTGGCGCGCTTGGCTCCGTCGCCGGGTGGCTCCAGAATCTGACGCCAGCAGAGAGTGCAGTACTTGCCCTTGTAGTGGGTCTCGGCCTTGGCGCCGGCAGTAAGTACCTCTGGGACCGCTTCACTGCGGATGATGAACCAGACGTGGACTTCACCGATGTCCTCGACGAGGAGACACTCGAAGAAGGCGAGGCCGAACGCAAGCTCCTCGACGACATCTCCGAGTCGCACAAAACCGTCACCGCGCCCGGAGCTGTCGAGTGGGAAACGCGAGCCGCACGGGTCGGCGAGCAGTGGACGACGACGCTGTACATCGCTAACTATGCCGACTATCCCAACGACGGGTATCTGAGCGACCTCTTCGAGATGACCGACGTCCAGTTCGATCTGACGGCCCACATCACGCCGAAAAATCAGGAGCGAGCCCGGAACGAACTACAGGACATCGCTGACGACCTCCAGGTCGATGCTGACCTCGAACAGAGTATCCGGAGCGCCTATCTCCAAGAGCGCGCCAACGAGGCCGCAGCGACGTACAAGGCCGTCGAGAACGGCGCGAACGTCTTCGACCAGGGGATGTTCATCACCGTCCGGGCCGACGAGAAAGACGGGCTCAGAGACGCTGTCCAGACGGTCAAGAGTGCGCTCCGCGACGACCCGGCGAACCTCACGCCGAAGACCGCAATTTGCCGGCAGGACCTCGCCCTCCAGTCCGCCGCACCCATCGGCGACAACGAGTTCGGCCGGACATCGATCGCCTTGGGCGGGGCTGTCGGCGCGTTACTCTCCTCACCGCACAACGCGACGATCCTTGAGGAGGGCGGCGTCGAGTTCGGGATTCACAAGGACAACCAGAGCCCGGTGGTCATCGATCCGTTTGCCCGAGATAACGGGTACGCGATGTTCACCGTCGGCGACACGGGCTCGGGGAAGTCGTTCAGTTCCAAGCAGAACTTCATCCGCTCTATCGAGCAGAGCAAGGACCGTATCGGCATCATCCTCGAGCCGCTGAACAACTGGGCCGGCGTCGCCGAAGCCCTCGATGCCAAACGGATCACGGTCGGCGGGACGCTCGGCCTCAATCCCCTGGAGATTCGAGAGACGCCCGAGCACGTCCAGCGAGCGATGGGCGAGGACGCCAGCCCGTTCAACGAGAAGCTCGACGACGCGATGAGCTTCCTCACGAACTTCTTCGCCCTTCGTGGTATCTCACTGGGCGACCGGCGGACGACGCTCGAACTCGCCCTCAAACGTGCCTACAAGCGTCAGGGCATCACCGACGACATCTCGACGCACGACAATCCGAGTCCGACCATCCGTGACATGATGGACGTCTTCGAGGATATGGTCGACGACCCCGAGGAGTTCGTTGTCCGATCCGACGAGGAGGCCGGGAAGATCAAGGAGGATGCGACGTGGCTCCTCGACCAGCTCCGCCCCTTCGAGGACGACGGTCGCCACGCCAACCTCGGCCAGGAATCCGACTTCGACATCCGGGACGAGAAGGTCATCTATCTCGACCTCGCCCAGCAGGAGGGGAGCGTCGACAGCAGTACGGCGCTGACCATGCAGCTGCTCATCTCGCTGGTCTACGAGCGAGCGAAGGTCTCGGAGAAGGAGGTCGTGTTCTACATCGACGAGGCCCGCTACATCATGCAGGACGCCGCGAGTCTAGCGTTCCTCGAGACGGTGTTCCGCCACCACCGTCACCACGACCTCTCGATCCGACTGGTCACGCAGACCGTCGACGAGTTCTTCGAGCACGCCGAATCTGAGGCCATCCTGGACCAGTGTGCGGTCAAGCAGTTCCACCGCCTCGACGGGATGGACAAGGAGTGGGCCGACGAGTTCGGGCTGAACTACGCGCAGATGCGGTTCGTTCAGGACGCCGTTCCTGGCAACGAGGACGCCGGTTTCTCCGAGGCCCTCGTGGGCGTCGACGGCGAGTGGCGCGGCATTCAGGTCAAAGCGATGCCCAAGGAGAAGCAGGTCATCGACTTCGAGCCAACCGAGCAACGGCGAGACTCACTCCCGGGGACTGGTGAGAATGCTGTGGACGCGGAGGTGCAGGCGTTCCAAGACGATATTGAAAGCCGAGCGACCGACAACGGACAACGCCCACCTGAGCAGACGCCAGCAGAGACTGATGGTGGCGCAGCGGGAGGTGACGGCGATGCGTGAGTACCTTCGCGTGACGCCAACCTCCGAACGGCTCAATCCGGAGCGTCTGCCGCAGGCACTGGAGAGCCTCCACAAACTGACCTCCACGGACTCGACAGGGCTAGCTGACAAACTCAATCCGCTACATAGCGACACACCGCTACGCTTCGAATTCCTCGCGCTCAGCGAGGGGAAAGATGACCCCGTCGAATTCTACTACGGTGCCGACGACCATCTGGATACCCTTGAGAAGCGGCTCCGGTCGGTCTATCCCGAGACGTTCGACATCGAGCGTACCGAGGTCGACATCGCATCCCGACTCGTACAGCCTGTCGAATTCGACCGCGAGACATTCGTCGAGCACTATGAGGCGGGCGACCTCCAGTACGAATTCGACCCTGACGAGCAATACGAACGTGGCACTGACGACAACAAACAATCGGGGCCAGGGGACGCCGAATCGGTCGCGGATGGAGGAACGGTCGGTGATCAGTCTGCCGACCACATCATCGAGATCGGCGATACTGCCCTCGAACTCGCCCCACCAGATGCGATTCCCGAGGATGAGCCACTCACGACGCTTGCCAAACCAACGGTAACATCGGAGGGGACGATACTCGCGCGGCCAGCGACCGAATCCGTCTCCCCACTCGGCGTGCGGTGGCAAGGGTCGGCAACTCGGAAGCAAGACTGGATGACCTCACTCTCGCCATTTACTGCAGACGACGAAGCGGAACTCCCAGCCGTCGATCAGCCAGGAGGTGCGCTCGCGTCGCTCGTCGACCACCTAATGGAGGCGACAGCACCAGTAGCATTCCAAGTCGTCTTCCAGCGACGCGAGAGCTGGCAGTCCGATGCCGACCTTCGCAAGGAGGACGTCATCGACGGCCGAGACACACTCGCTCAGGAGATTATTGGCTCCCTCTTCGAACTTGACGATCAGCCGGAGAACCGGGACAGAAACCAGCTGAGCGACGCGGTTGCAAAACGTGTCGCAGCAATCGAGGCGAAAAATCCGAAGCGGTCGTTCACCGCGAACATCCGAGCAGTCGGGATTCCATCCGGTGGTAACGGTCGCGATGATCTCGATGAGCGGATACAGTCACTTGTCCCAGTATTCGACCCGCTTGACGGGCCGTACTACCAGGTTGCAGCCGAACGAATACGTGACAGCGGCTTGCGGGCAGCCACAAAAGAACGGAACGCACGAGCGGCGCTGCAGCGGCTCTTGGATCGTGAGATCACGACCGGTCGTGGGACGACCCGACCGGAGTTCGTCCTGAGTGGTCGAGAACTCGCGCACTTCGTCCTCGTCCCCTCCTCGGAGCAGCTTACTGTCGAGGGGGCACGTGGGACGCGTGCGGAACAGCAGAGTCGGAATCCGTTGCCCCGTCCGCACCAGGACCTTATGGGTGAGTTCCGAGACGGGATGGCAATCGGGTATGCCCTCGACGACACCGGCGAGGCCGAAGACGTGCCGACACACATTCCACCCGGACTGTTGCCCACTCATTACGGCCGGTTCGGAACAACCGGCTCTGGGAAATCGAAAGCCCTCATCAACGATATGCTGTCGCTGTACGACAACACCGAGGGGCCGACGATCCTCATCATCCCGAAGAACGACGATATGGCCCAGAATTATATGCGAGCTCACGCGCGTCGGTTCGGAATGACCGACCTCGAAGAGAACGTCGTCCACTTCCCAATCCCGGACGTCCTCCCCGGGTTCTCGTTTTTCGATCTCGAACCGTCGATGGAGAGCGGACGGCGCCGCGAAGACGCCGTCCAACGGAAGGCCGACCACTACGAAGAGATTTTGAAGCTCGTGATGGGAACCGACCGCTACGAGCGGGCGACTGTGGCCCCGACTCTCATCAAGACACTCATCAAGGCCCTGTTCGACGAGGAATACGGCCGTGAAAACGGGCTGTACCGAGCGTCGACGGACTATTTCGCCCACCGACAGCTCGAACACGTCGTCGACCAGCTCTGGGAGGCCGGGCCACCGAACGAAAACATCGGCAACGCCCCACGGTCGAGCGACGAGGAGGTCACGCGGACGATTCGACGGCAACTCCAGTTAGATCCGAACACCTTCGCGAACGTGATGGGTGGTGTCGGAAACCGCCTTGCGTACATTTCACAGGATACGCACCTGCGGCAGATCTTCAACAATACCGAGAACCAGTTCGACTTTCGGGATGTCCTCGATGAGGATACGGTCATCCTCTTCGACCTCGGCGACCTGCGCGACGACGCCGCCCGGATTATGACCGGTGTGATCCTGACGAATCTCGATGCAGCTCTCAAGGACCGCAAACAGGCCCTCTCCCAGCACTCGGACGACTACGTCGTGAACTTGCTCGTCGACGAGGCAGCGTCGGTCGTGGTCTCCGACATCATGAATGATCTCCTCGAGAAAGGCCGGGGATTCCGGCTCTCTGTTGGCCTGTCGATGCAGTTCCCCGAACAGATGGAGGCTGAAGGTGGGCGGAAGATCTACCTGAATGCTCTGAACAACATCGGCAGTTCGCTCATCGGGAAAATCAACGTCGACCGGGAACTGGCACGTGCGATGGCCCACGAAGAGATGGACCCTGCGGATTTCGCCAATCGGATCCGTTCGTTGCCGCGCGGAGAGTGGATCGCCAGCTTGCCAAGCCCGACGTTCGGTGAAACGGGGCCGTATCCGTTCAGTCTCGAACCACTCCCGATTCCACCGGGCCACCCCGAGAGCGAATCCCCGCTCACTGAGCGTGAAGAGGAGCAGTTCACTGAGACGCTCTCCTCGATGCACGAGCACATCAGCGATGAACACGGTGTGCCGGCTGAGCCAGACACCGCAACAACGAGCACACCTGCCGACGGACACGAGGTCCTCGATATCGGGAGTGACGACCTGGACGTCGCGATTGCGACGGTGGTCCGGAGTCTCCAGCTTCGAGAGGGGTGCCGCGAGGAGAACGGCTGGGTAGCCGTTGAAGCAGTTGACGACGAACTCAGACGGCTCTTCGACGACGTCGACGCCGAGCCGCCGTCGTATGATGCACTCGCGGACATCCGAGAACGATCACGATACCTCGATACGACCGTCGATATCGACGCCGACGAGCTCCGCATCCGGCTCACTGAAGCCGGAGAAGAGGTCGCAACACCCGATACTGGTGACGTGCAGGCCGCTGGTGGAAGTGCTCACGACGCAGCACTCCGCCAGATCGAGGAAGAACTCACTGCACTCGGTTTCACTGTCTCGATCCTCGCACAGGATGGCAGCGAGAAACCTGACGCGAGGGCGAGCCACCCCGACGTTGCCGATCGATTCGCCATCGAAGTCGAAACGACGACACCCGAGAATCCCGCAAAGGTACTCACAAATCTCCGGAAAGCCCAAGAAGCAGGAGATATCCCGCTGTTTGTCGTTCGACCAGGAAACGACGAAACTGAGTGGGCCGAGCGTGTCGACGGCATTCTCACACCACCCGTTCGTACCCTCCAGAATGGTGAGACGCGGTTCTACACGACTGACTCGAATCTCGCGTTCAACGGCGGGGCAACCGAAGAAGGTGGAGTGACGGCTGTCCGACCAGCGACCGGGGACGAGAACGGGACCCAGAACATCTGGCAGCGTGATGGCGCCGAGATCGTCCTTCGTGATGCCAGCGGGACGGAACACATCCGCCTCCCGTCGCTTGAAAAACTCTCGAAGGACCGTGTTCCAGCCATCTACAGCTACGACCACGCTGCCGACGAGTACGTCGTATACGAGCACGGTGAGCAACACATCTACGAGACGAAATCGGCGTTCGAGGACGATTGGGTGCGTATCAAGAAGCCATTCGTCCCCGAAGCCGAACTCCAGACACCCGATTATAGTCCCACGTCGTACGCTATCGTCATTCTCCCTGAGGAAGGCGACCCGGTCGTGTACGATACTGACGGTACGTACTCGATGGACACCTTACTCGATACCGTCACCACAAGTGGGTGCGAAGAAACGACAGGAGAACAGGCGGACCATATTCAGCAGACGCCTCAGCCATCGATTGACGAGATTGCTGATGATCCAGAGGCGGTTGTTGAGCGATTCGCAGAGACACACCTCGTCGAAGACCCGGAAAGCAGAGTAGCCGCCGGAAATGTCTACGAAATCTACGAGCAGTGGGCTGAGGCTCACGGGATTGATACAGATAGCAAACCCTGGTTCGGCCGTCGCCTCGGGAACTATGTCACGTTCGAGCGGAACACAGACAATGAGAACGGCGACTCTGTTCGATACTACGAGGGGCTTGCACTCAAATCAGAATAGAGCTGGAAGTGAATACAATGCAATCCACACTCAGCGCCAAATATACCGTACATGCGAATTTGAGTTTGTATAACAGGAAATGCCTCTCGCGTTACGGAATCATCGAGGCATATCGTCTCCGCAGCACCGAAATCAGCAGACTGAGAGGGGTTACGGCAATCAACCAAAATGCCGTAACACAAGCATTCTGGAGAGATTTTGCTGTATGCACGTATCGGGAGCCTCAGACCCAGGATTTCGCTGATTTGAATGATCTGTTACGGCAAAAACCAACTAGGATAGAACGGGGGGTCCCCGTTGGGACCAAGGGATTGGATCGAGACGTAGAGCAGCGTGAAGTCTGTGCTGGCTCAGAGCCAGTGAGAGCCATGCGAGGTGCTATGTGAGGATGAGTGAGATTAGTATCGACGAATCGGAGGCGATTCCGGAGACGCTACGCGAACGGGACCAGTGGGTGTGCTGGCGCGAAGAGGAGCGGGACGGCAAGCCGACGAAGATTCCGGTGACGCCAGGGGCTGGGGGGTTCGCGTCAGCAACAGCGTCGGAGACCTGGGCGAGTTTCGAGGCAGCACTCGACTACACCGAGACAGAGCACGCCGATGGCATCGGGTTCGTGTTTACTGACGACGATCCCATCGTCGGCGTCGATCTAGACGACTGCCGCGATCCCGATACAGACGACGTCGACGACGCGGCGCTGGACATCATCACACGACTCGACTCCTATACGGAGGTGTCACCGTCCGGTACCGGCTATCACGTCCTGATTACCGGCACACTCCCCGACGGGCGGAACCGTCGCGGGAGCGTCGAACTGTACGACACGGCACGCTTTTTCACCGTTACTGGCGACCACGTCGAGCGGACCCCAACGCGCGTTGCACGCCGGCAGGACGCGCTCACAGCGATTCACCGCGAGTACGTCCAGGACACCGAGCGTGACACAGCACCCGAGTCCGAGCAGCGTGGTGGCGCTGCCGCCCGGTCACCGACGACCGATGCGGTCGACGTCGACGTTGACGTCGACCTCGAAGACGAGGACCTCCTCAAGAAAGCGCGAAACGCATCGAACGGCGAGAAGTTCGAGCGGCTCTGGAACGGGAATACGGTCGGCTACGACAGTCAGTCCGAGGCCGACATGGCGCTGTGCTGTTTGCTGGCGTTCTGGACCGGTGGTGACCGGACCCAAATGGAGCAGCTGTTCCGCCAGTCGGGATTGATGCGGGAGAAGTGGGACGAGGTCCACTACGCTGACGGGTCGACGTACGGCGAGAAGACCATCGAGCGAGCGATTGCAACCACGTCGGAGTTCTACGACCCGGACGCCGGCGACGACGCTGCAGATCCCCACGGCACACCTGACGGTGTCACAGCTGGCGGGACGCCTGCCGAGACAGACCGGAGTCGTGCGTATCTGGCGGAGAAAAACCGCTTGTTGAGCGAGCGCGTCGACGAACTCGAGGCAACACTCGAACAGAAGACTGAGCGGATCGAGACCCTCGAAGCAGAAATCGAACGACTCACCGACGAACTCGATGCCCGTGACGAGGAAACTGAGCAGTCCCACGAGGAAGACTCCGGTACGGGGGACGAGACCGATGATGACCCAAAGCCAGCCTCTTTGTTGAATCGATTCTTCGGTGGTCGGTCCGAGTAGTGGCGCCGCTTCACCGCCATCCGAAAAGCCCTCCCTCGAGCGTTCAGGTTCCGCGAGCCAAGAAAATTAACCAACAGACTCGCTCTACCACGCGATTTGTTGGTTAACTACGCTCAATCTCGCCGCAAAATGGGGGCTATCGCAGGATACTGTTGTTCGGGAAACTATTCCCCGAAATAAGAACTATATCCTTAGACCTGCAATTCTGAGTATGTCCGAGACAGACGCCGCCGATGGGCCACCTCCCTTCGAGGATGCGTTCGCCAGCGACGACGTCGAACAACGCATCTACGGCACCATCCTGCAGACCCGCGAGCCGACGACGGCAAGCGCGATCGCCGACAGCGCCGACTGTGACCCCAAGACCGCCCGAAAGTATCTGGGCTGGTTCGACGACCTCGGCATCGTCACCCGCCACGACGGCCATCCAGCCACCTACGAGCGCAACAACGCGTACTTCGAGTGGCGACGAATTAATCAGCTCGCAGCCGACCATTCCGTCGAGGAACTGCAGGAACGCGTTCGTGAACTCACGACGCGCATCACCGAGTATGAGGAGGCGTACGACGCCGCGTCACCGGCCGCCGTCGATGCCGTCGCCGCCGCAGAGGGCAGCGACGAACGGACCATCGACGACGTATACAGCGACCTCGCCGACTGGGCGACCGCCCGCGAAGAGCGAGACTGCTACGAACGGGCGCGCCAGCAACGCACGGGTGACGAGCGCAAACAGACATCCGGGTAGCCCGCTCGATGGTGCCACCGACAGGCGATGGCGGGAGCCCTGCCCCCATCGATCGTCCCATCCTCGAGTTCCTTCAGACACGGCTCCAAGCGACGAGGCAGGTCTCCCACGCGGCCATCACGGATGCAAGCGGCCATTTCGAGCTTCAGGTCGTCTTTGCCCAGTCGTACTACCCAGCGCCCGTCGACGACGCTACCCTGACTGTCCGCTGGTACACGAACGACGACTTCACAATCCACTATCGAGAGGTCCATTCGGAGCACACCTGGGAATGTCGATGGGATCGGCATCCGAACCCCCACAATACGCGCGACCACTTCCATCCCCCACCCACCGCCCCGACGCCCGGTGATGATGACTCCTGGCCGACCGATCATCGTGATGTCCTGCAACTGGTCCTCGACGAGGTCGAAGACCGGATTGCAGTACTGTGGGACGACTAGACGACTCCCCCGCAGTGGCGTTTATCGCGCCGACCAAGGGTGACGGCGCTCAGCACGATGGGCACCACCACGATAGTCGCCGTGGTGTCCAGCCAGGTGTCAGCTGAGTGCAGTCACAGGTGAATCCATGTCTACGTTCAGTAACTCCGAGACAGCGAGTGCATCGCCGTCAGAAAACCACACGAGTCCACCGAGAGAGACCGAGGACACAGATTCGCAGCCGTCGTGGCCAGACGATGCGAGCAGCGAGGATGGAACACCAACGCTCAAGATGGACCAATGTCCGGAGTGTGGGAACCGTCGATTCGTCTCGAAACTCCTTGTGTACGAGGTCACAGGCTACGACGAGGGCGGCGAGCAAGAATTCCGCCGCCAGCACGTCCGAGCAGAGTTCGAATACACCTGCAGCGAGTGCCAGACGACACTCCGGACGCTTCCCGCAGAGCGCCGCGACTACTACGACGAAGTCGCGGTCCTCGAAACAGAACGGCAGGCAGCCCTCCGTGATCAACTCCGCCAGCTGGGGAGGCGGGTTTGGCAGCGCCTTGCAGCGCGGACGACGTGGCTGGCACTCGGACTCGTGACACTCGTGACCGGGCTCGTGATCGCACTCTAACAGACCGACAGCAAGGGGTGGCTTACAGTAGGTGTTGGAGTAGCGTCATGCTCCCTTCCAACCAGGAACGGCTAGCTGGAGGCAGATCGCTGACGTAGGACATCGTGCCCGCACCGCAGGCGTGTTTATCGGCGCCAGGAGGCGTGAGGCGCGCTCGAAGCGCGTGCAGAAGCGTGAATTCCTATGTCTGGTCAAGATACCATCGACGACACGACAGGCGACTACGACCGGCTCGAAACCGAACTCGTTGCACAGGACCGGGATGCGTCCCGAGTCGCGACGGCGGACATCGACGAGGCGACTGCCCGCCGTCTCGTTGGCGACCTCGTCGAGGACGATGTGGTGGCGCCGATCCCAAACCAACGCATTCTCGTCCACGAGCCCAGTAGCACGCCCTTCGACTCGATCATCCAACTCGCCGTGTTCCATCGCGGCTGGCAGGCCGCCATCGACGCCGACACGGAGGACAACTGATGCAACAGACGCTCTCCGGGTGTGCGTTCTGCGAATCACCGCCCGGCTCCGAGATGGGCGAGGCGCATACGTGGGGGAAAGACGAACGGGTGACGCACCCAATCTGTGTCGACTGCGCCACCCAGACGCGGTCGGATCCGGACGAGCGCGACCACCACGCCTGCGACGGGTGCGGACTGGTCGTCGACGCCCTCGCGGCACTTACCCGGTTCCGTGTCGAACTCGGCCATCTCGAGGGGGCGCTCCAACTGTGCGAGCACTGTAGTCCAGGGGGGCTCGCAACGTACTGGACACGTAATCTCAAGGAGCATCTCGTGGCCGAGTGACGGTCGTCCGAGTGAGGCTCACATCGTACACACGAAAACGGCTAAGTGCGTTGGCTCACAATGTACACATCATGAGCACCGATAAGAAGCGCGTGCAGTTTCGGGCCCCCAATCGGCTCATCGACCGCGCCGATGCACTGGCCGCAGTCCTCGGGGAAGACCGAACAGACGTCCTCGTGACCGCGCTTCGGGAGTACCTCCAAGACGCCGCTCACGACGACGCACTCACCCAGGAGATCGCCGCCGCCTATTACGACGATGAGATCACCTTCGAGCAACTCAAAGCGCTCGTCGGCGCCGAGGAGGCGGCAAACCTCCGCGTGTTGAAACAGCAGTTGGACGAGGACTTCATCGACGAGGTCGCCGACGCATAGATGTCGCGGCTTATCGCAGACGCCTCCGCCCTCGTGAGTCTCGGCATCGTTACTGACGACGACCCCGATCCACTCGCACTCTGTCTCTCCCGGTACGAGGTCGTCGTCCCAACGGCGGTCATCGATGAACTCCAAGAGATCGCCTCCTACGATGACGTCCATGGACACGCCGCGTCCGCCGTCCTCGACCAAACGGAGTCATTCACGACACAGTCGGTGGACCTCGATGCCGAGTTCCCCCTCGATGACGGTGAAAACGCGGCGGTCACGCTCGCGAATAATCTCAATGCTGCGCTCTTCCTCTGTGACGAATTCAACCAACTTGGCTTGATCCACGCCTCACTCGCTGATACTCGGCTCGTCACGACACCGACGCTACTCTCGGTTCTCGTTCGAACTGAACAACTATCAACTGCTGATGCGCGGCTGCTCCTCGATGCGATCAGCGACGCCCGTAGCTGGGGCGCGAACAGTTACGTGCAGCGAGCTCGCTCGTTGCTCGAAGAGCCCTAACACCGTGGAGGATCCTTCGAAGTGATTAGGAATGCCCGATAACGACGCTCTCTACGACGTTCGTGAACGAACGAAGAATCCCGAGCACGCATCAGTTGACGATGTAGTCGAACTCGTGCTCGAACGCGCACAGCATCCCCGGACGGAGCACCGGGACGCACATCTCGACGAGATGATGGCTACTGTCGTCGACAGGTACGGGACCGGCCCCGTCCGAACTGTTATCCATCGCGTTCTCGTCGACGGCACGCCTTTCCGGACCGCTACTCACGGCCTCGAAATGTCCAACTTCGACGGTGTTCGTGTCGGGACGACCGCTGGCCAGTTCCTCGACGAACTGAACGCACAGGACGACGACTGAAACCGACGTGAGCGAGTCCCTTCTCCCGCGCACTGATGTGCAAGCGCTGTGGCTACGCCGAAACCGTTATGCGCCTATGTGCAGAACTTGCACATAGAATGAGCGCAAGCGACGATCCCCGGCGGGTTCACTTCCAGTCGCCGGAGTACCTCGTCGACCGGCTGGATGCCATCGCCGACCTCTTCGACAAGGACCGGACAGATCTCCTCGTCGAGGCCATCCGCGAGTACATCGAAGACACGGCCGACAGCGAGACGTTCCAAGAGCTGGTCGCGACGAAGTACTACGACGACCAGCTCGAGTTCGAGACGGTCAAGCAACTGGTCGGCGCCGAGACCGCCCAGCGACTCCGTCTCCTCAAAGCGGATCTCGAGGACGAGCCGCTCGATCTCGCTGCCCCTGACGACGTCGACATCTACGAAGGGGATGTGACGACGGTCGAGACCAGTGATGACGATCGATGAGCGGCCAGCGACTGCGAACGGTCGTCGCTGACACGAGCGCGCTTGTCAGTCTCGCCGTGCCTTGTGCAGATGCAGCGGTCGGGTCCGACGTTCCGGACCCGTTCCAGTACCTGCTCACCTCCTGTGACGTGATCGTCCCTCCGGAAGTGGTCGCAGAACTCCGCGATATCACGCAATATCAGGATATCCACGCCGCTGCGGCGAGTAACGTCCTCGCGGCCCGTGACCACTATACGGTCGAAGATCCGTATGCGCGCGACGACACCCCGGATGCGCGACCGACGTTCGGCCTCGACGACGGCGAAACTGATGGCATCGTCCTCGCGAACGCGCTCGACGTCGACGGCTTTCTCACCGACGAATTTGGCGGCACGAACTTCCCACTGATTCACGCTGTGCTCCAGGGGCCGCGTATCGTCCCGACACCGCGGCTTATCTGCGACTACGCCCGGAACGGCCACATGACCCACGAGGAGGCGCGAACGCTACTTCGCGTGATCAGCCCCCACCGGAGCTGGGACAACAGCCCGTACGTCGCCCAGTTAGTCACGCTTCTGGAAGGGTAGGTTCAGTCAGCTTCGAGGTCACGAGCGTCGAGTTCGCCGGCGAGATACTGCTCTCCCGTTCGCGTGATGTCGTAGACGCCGTTGCCGAGGTGGACAAGGAGTCCGTATTTGACCAGCGTCTTGCAGCGGGCATTGATGTGTTGCCGAGAGAAGCGGACACGGTCGCTGTCCGCCATTTCCTTTGGGGTATCGGGGCCGGCTTCAGATAGATGCTCCAGAATGCGGTCATCAGCGCGAGACATCCAGTCGGCGTCAAAGCGCATAATCGCTTGTGGTTGCGCCGACGCTATCCCGAACGCGCTAAGTCAAGTAGCAGAGCGATAAGCTTCTATGGTTGACTCCCAACGTTTTAACGGCTACCCACCCTACTCCACGAGTATTGAAATGGATCAGTCCTCACCACAAACCCTCACTGTAGAGATTATCGAGACGTTGGAATCATGTGGAGTGGACCGCGACCAGTACCAGTTACACGACTATCTCGACGTCGAAGCATTCGAGCAGCTGGTAGCGGGATCCAGTGGAGCAGTCGAGGTTCGTGTCACTGTCGAGGGGATTCAGCTCGCCGTTACAGGTGATGCTGTCGAAATCGTCGATCCCCAAGGCGGACATTCGGAGGCCCAATAGCATGCTATTCGTGGAATATCGACTTCCGAACGTTCCAATTCCCGTTGTAGCTGATGTGAGGCGTGGAATTACGTCCGTTCCCCAATCAGGCAAATTATGAAGCTAGAATCTACTATATCTTTCAGATGAGGGATTGGTCTCGGGCGGTGAGTCAATGGTCGGTCACCATCCTTGGAGTGGTGCTTCTCCTGGTCACGCTCGCCCGAGCCGCGACAGACACCGACGAGCCACTTATCGACTTCATCGAGGTCGCGGCCCCGTTCGCCGTCGGCATCGGACTCATCGTCGGCGGGATATGGCTCGCAAGAACGTCACCAGTAGCCCGTGTCAGACAACTTTCGAAGTGGACGCTGGGTGGTGGCCTCGTCGGCGTGGCTGTCAATCTCTGGTTCGTCTTCATCATCTCGCTCGAACAGGTTCCATCCGGGGAACCGGTCGTGTTGAATCTCAATGGCGCTGGCATCTTCATGGCTGCCGGTGTGCTTCTCGGCTACTATGCCACAGGACTCCAAACGCGGGAGCATCAACTTGAACTCTCAGAAAATCGCTTCCGGGCACTAACGGAGAACTCGTCGTTCGCGGTCATCTCGATCGACGAGACGAGTACGATTCGCTACGCGAACGACGCGACTGAAACTCTCTTCGGGTATCCCACGACGGACCTCGTCGGCGAGCCGCTGACGAAGCTGATGCCGGCCCGCTTCCGTGAGGCGCATCTCGAGGGGCTGTCTCAGTACCTCTCTAACGATAGGCGAACTGTCGACTTGGATGGCCTCGAATTGGCCGGGTTGCGCGCCGACGGCGAGGAATTCCCTGTCGAAGTCAGTTTTGGCGAATACGTCGTAGGCGACGACCACCTCTTTACGGGCGTTATTCAGGACATTTCCGACCGAAAAGCAGCCGAGGAGCAGCTTCGTGACCACACGTCGAAAGTCACGCAGCTGCACGAGGTCGCGACCGAGATCACCAGGGCAGCATCCAAAGAACAGGTGTACCAACGCACTGCCGACGGGGCTGTTGACGTCTTTCCGGCCGCTGTCGCCCGCGTGGCGATCGCGGACGGGGACCAGCTCGTGCCGGCCGCCAGTTCGGACCACGAATCCCTCGAGGAGTGTGAGCCGGTGTCTGCAACCCTCGGCTACGCGGGGCAGAGCTACCAGTCAGGCGAGGTGCTCCGACTGGAGGATCTAACGGATACGCGCTCGGCAGCGCGATCCTCGCTCCAGGACGGGGGATCACTGCCGGACGCGGACCCAACGGAACCACGGTCGCTGTTGAGCATTCCTCTCGGGGAGTATGGGGTGGTGCAGGCGTTTGCGCCAGAGCCAGCAGCATTCACCGACCGCGATGAAGAGGTCGCCGAGATGCTCGCAACGCACGTCACGACGGCCCTCCAGCGAATCGAGGCCGAGTCGACTATCCGACGCGAACGCGACCGACTCGAAGAGTTCGCCAGCATCCTCTCGCACGACCTCCGAAATCCCCTGAACGTCGCCCAGGGTCGCCTGGAGCTCATACAGATGACCGGCGAGATAGACCACGTCGACGCCATCGACAGCGCGCTCGATCGGATGGAACGGCTCATCAAGGATATGTTGACACTCGCTCGCGAAGGCGATGCCGTCGGTGAAACGGAACCGGTTGAGCTTCGTGCGATCGCTAATCAAGCCTGGAACAACGTCGCAACGGAATCCGCTGCCCTCGAGATCGAATCGAGCGTCCGGATCGACGCTGACCACAGTCGGCTCATCCAGGTGTTCGAGAACCTGTACCGGAACGCCATCGAACACGGCGGCGGGGTCACAATTCGCGTCGGCTCCCTCGACGGCGGCTTCTACATTGAGGATACAGGCCCCGGTATCCCGGAGGACGAACGAGACGATATCTTCGAGAGCGGATACACGACCCATCAAGAGGGTACCGGGTTCGGGCTCGCGATCGTCAAACGAATCGTCGAAGCCCACGGCTGGGAGATCGACGTCACCACCGGTCGCGATGGTGGCGCTCGCTTCGAGATCTCAGACGTTTGATTCAGCTCGGCATCAGGAGCGTGAGGAGACGATCTGAACGCCAGGTCCCTCCCGACATCCCACGATCCCTGCTACGTCTTCCGGGTCGCTTGCGACTGTTCGGCTATCAGGTAGCTAAGCTCCGGAGTGACGCTCGTGAGACAGCTGTAGAATATCGTCTTGACTGTGCTGAGACTACTCGTCAGCGGTTCCGAGCTCTTGGCTGACCTCATACGCTTCGTTGAGCGGCTCCATATTCCACGACGCCCAGTTATCTTCGGCAACCCACCGGTAGCGCACAGTGCGGTCGCCGTCAAGTAGGACGATCCCTCGTTTCTGGTTTCGTTTGCCCTCAATCGTCTCCTCGAGCATTCCGTACTGGTCATACACCTGCTTTTCCTCATCCGTCAAGAGCGGATACGAGAGGTTGTTTTGGTCGATGAACTGTTGGTGACTGTATGGGCCGTCGGGCGAGATACCGAGCACTGCGATCTCGTCGTTGAACGTTAACATCTCCATATCGTTCAGCTCGCACAGCTGGTCAGCACACACGGGACTGAAATCGTAGACGTAAAACACCAGCATAGCAGGTCGTCCAGCAGCGAACTCAGACAGCGAGAACTCCCGAACTTCGTCACCTTGGGTTCCTGTCAGTGTGAAGTCTGGCGCTGTGTCCCCTACTTGAACCATATTTGTATAACGGAGGCGAGTCTGAAATCAGTTGTCACGCTTTTGTCGCACAGATTTTCAGAAACGTCTCTGTAACGGGCAAGTTGCCCACTACCGAGTCAACTCGGCGGAGTAGTGCGAGGATAGAGCCTTCGTTCGTCGGACGCGACCTCACCAGCTATCGAACCATCGCTTTTAACTGCTGTTCGTCCTTTGATTGGCTGAGATCAGGACGGATTCATCATCCCCGAGTGATACGGACCGGTGTTCGAATCTCCTTATCGAAATCGTCGAAACCCTGGAAGTCCACGGCCTGCCGAGCGATTCGTATCAGCTCCACGATGTCGTCGACATCGAGGCACTCGAACGACTTCTCGCATCGTCCTCCGGCGATGTCGAGGTTCGATTCACTGTCGAGGGGGTTGAGGTCGTCGTCACGAAGGACGGCGTCGACATCCCTCTTGACGAGCCAGTCGGCTCACCGAACCACTAAGGCGCTCGGAATCGTCGACAGAGACGACTTCTGAAAGCCCTCGGCCGCTCGGCATCCCGCGACCACTGCTGCGCTCCTCGTTCCTGCGGTGCTTGCGGGGTCGGGGGACGACCGAGGCGGCCTCGCCCTTTCTGAGTCCACCAGGACGGTAGCTGGATCGCCGAGTGTCGCGGCCGGCTAGACTGGTGTGTCCGTTATGGCCCGCCCCGCTCGCCGCGTTCCGCCCTCCGCGTCGCTCGCGACCGACCATTCCGGGCGTGCGGGCGCTCTCCGCACCGCCCGCGCCCGTTCCGGGCTAAAATGGATGTGCCCTCGGCGCCAGCGGGTATCCCCGTCGGTTGCGCCCCTTGCGGGCTTTCGCGTTCCAGCGCTTTGTGCCGCCTGCGCTGTCGCGCGCCACACCGCGGCGCGCGTTCTCGGCGACAGTCGCCCTGGACACGGACCCGCACATCGGGCCGGACACGAGCGGGCATATCCCGCTGGCCGCTCGCTCCGGGCGGGTCGGCGCGCGGTGCTGGATGATCGTCCGCCTCGGGCGCGCTCTCGCTCGCGCCCACAGGGCGCTCGCGAAGGCGCGAGCGAGAGCGCGCAGATGGTTCTGTCGGTTGTTGTCGTCGAGGAAATCCGCGATGTTGAGGCATCGCGGTGTCGGGCGCGTGAGCGCCTTCGGAACTAGGGTAAGTTCCAATGTCAAGTAAGAACGTCACCACGGATGTAGTTTCGGTCGATGAACAGGCTTTCGAGAAACACGATGAAACCGAGGTCGACGAGGACGGATTCGAGGTCGTCGACGAGACCCCCGAGTTCCGGGCGACGGTCGACATGGAAGTGCAGGCGAAAGTCGATTCCAACCATCCAGACGCGCGGGTCGAGGAAGGCCCGGATCACCTGTACGGGAAGACCCTCGAACAGGAAGAGCGCATCGAGGCCCGGGAGGCCGAGCTGGAGCACATCAGTGCCCAAGCGGAACTCAGTCAGCAGGAGGGACGCGCGAAGCGGACGCGAGAGGTCGTCGTCGAGCAATGTGGCCGGGATGAGCCCGAACCGGTGGAGCGCACGGATCCACGGGAAAAACTGACGCAGAGCGAACTCTCGGCGGTGAACAAGCAGGCGATGCGGATCAACGACGAAGTGCAAGGCGGCTGGTCGAGAGCGGTCGTCGCGAAGCAGCTGGCCAAGAAGGTGCAGCGCGGCCAGGACGTGACCAAGGCGGTGCTGGAGACGCTGGAGGAACTGAAGGCGGTGCCAGGTGCAATCGTACCCATCGCGGATGTGCCGGACGTGCCCGTCGGGGAAGTGACGGTCCAGGGTGAAATCACTGAGCTCTGGAGCCCAAGTGACAACTCAATTCAACAAGTCGGGCTCATCGAAGACGAGAGCGGGCGAACAAAATTCACGGTCTGGGAGAAAAGCGGGAAAACGGTGGTTCGAGAGGGGCAGACGGTCAGATTCAGAGCGGTCAAGAAGAACTGGTACCAAGGTCGGTGCAGTCTCGCCATCACGGGCTGGAGTCGGATCGAATTCCCAGAGCGCGGTCGGTGGTGGGAAGAATAGCCAGTTAGCGCAGCCTTCTTTTTTTGCTGTGTGCCGGACCAGCCCAGACCCCGCCACCCCACCCTCCGCTCCCGGCCTCCCGCTGGTCGGCCGGCAGCCACGACCGGGCTCCTACCCTTGAGAGGAGCGCAGTGAGACGGCTGTCAAGGGTTGAGAGAGAGGGGGTTTGTGTGTACCCAGAGGGGCAGGGGGGGGACACAGACAACGTGCCCTGAGCAACGATGTCCAAGGAACATACTTTCACAGCCCGCGAACGGCTTCGCATTCACCTCCGCGAAGCTCACCGGACGACCGGCTCACCGATCGTCGAAGTACAGTTAGCCGCCGCACTGGACGCCTGGAAAGACCTACCGCCGATGCACCTGCAGGAGGGGATCTCGGTCAGAGACTACGCAGGACACCTAACACCACCAGACACTGAATGGGCTCGACGGGTCGGGACACAGGAGGTGCACAACGTCTCCGAACACGCCGATAACGGTCCCGAGCGTTCCGGTGAGGACCAAGAGGGCAAGTAAGATCAAGAACGGCCACAGTTCGTCGGCCATCTCAGTCTCGAAGGTGGGAGTCTTCGACCCGGACCAGTTGGAGGGACGGGAACGGTGCGAAGGGAATTTTCTCCTCAACGAGGTCTTCGAGTGGGATTGCAGCTTCCCGGTCGCCCCATCTCGGGAT
Organism: Haloglomus halophilum; assembly: GCF_024298885.1. Classification (GTDB taxonomy): domain Archaea; phylum Halobacteriota; class Halobacteria; order Halobacteriales; family Haloarculaceae; genus Haloglomus; species Haloglomus halophilum. The sequence goes on along the minus strand of NZ_CP101167.1, from coordinate 66,813 downwards.
GTGCTGTTCGAGCACATCGAGTGGAGTAACTACGATGATCTCGTCGTCATCCGGGTACTTCGGAGTCTTGTCGGCCAGCGTGTCCCCGTCCTCAAACTCCCACTCGTCGAGTTCGAGTCCAGGAATGTTTACGACGACCAAGGCGATCGGTTCGTCGGCCTCAGTATCGTGGACGATATCGCCGTAGATGAAATCCGGGTCTTCCTCCTCATCGTCCAGTTCAAGTTCCAAGGCCATATCGAGTGACCGTTGGAGTGGTTCCTCGCGTCCCGGAGGCTGCCATTGTTCTTCGTCGGTACGTCCGTCAGGTGGTCCGCCGCCTTTGCGTGGCATTAGTTGGTCACCATGAATTCGTCAAGAGCAGTTTGCGAGCTGTGCAGGGCCTCGATCCTCCAGTTGATGGTCTCGGTCAACCGCTCGGCATCGTGTTCCCCGTTCGGTTGCCTGCTCTCGTCCAAGATCGACGTCTTCCCGGAGAAGGCAACAACCTCGTCTGGGGCGTGGAGGAGATGTTCGTGTGAGACCCGACCGTTGAGGTAGATCCGATCCGGGCCGAGCGTCTCGACCAGGGCCTCCAGGTCATCCCAGAGGTTGAACTTCGAGTTGTACTCGGTCCCGTCGAAGGCACACGACTTCGTGCCGAAGACCTCGAACAGCTCCCGGCAGTGCTCGTAGTGCCACGGTTCCCACCCCACGATGATGGGATAGAGTTCGACGTCGAGTTCGGCATCCTCAACCATACGGTAGAGCGCCTTCTGCCCCTCGACCGATCGCTCAATCTCGCTCAGGAGTTCGCGACGGTCCATATCGTCGCTGTCCATGACCCAGCGGTCGCCTGGGAAGTAGACGTCGACGATCCCGTCCAGTTCCTGTAGCCGCTCGAACTCGTCCTCAGGAGTACGACCGACCAGGAACTCGTTCTGCTCCATCGAGTTGATGATGAGCATCTGGTCGGGATGCATGAACGCCTCTCGTGGTTGGTTTACGAACCAAGTCGACCGGCGGAACGGTGCTTGGAGGGCCGGAAACTCCTCGACGTTGTAGCCGAAGAGGCGTCTATCGGTGGAAGCTCCAGGTTTGGTCTTCGGTACGAACTCGTGCGGGAATCGGTCGCCGGGCATGTCGGATCTCTCAGGCGCGGTTGTGTCTCGGTGGCGCCTGTCGTGGCACTATTCACCGCACAGGCATAAGTCTTGTTTGCGTTTATTCGCACAAACACTATTTCTTAGGCTTGCCAAAATACATACTGCCTGTAGAGACCATAATTCGTCCCACATACGAAGCGTATAACGAAGGTCTTTAGCCTAAACCGCAGACAGAGGGAACTATGACCGAACGAGTCCATATCATCCCAGTTGGATTCGACTTCGAGCGTCTCATCTACCCAATTTCGCAGGGACAGATGGAGGCCGACCGAGTCGTGCTCATCACGCACGAAGGCGATCCAGACGATGAGGCAACGAGTAAGGCCGCGCAACTCGCATCGAATATGACTCGCCGATTGGAAGATTCGTTTAAACTGATTGATGTCGAGGTCCAGCGCGAATCCATCGAAATCGAGGGCATGTTTGACTATGAGACCCTCTATCCGATGGCGTACGACTACATCCTCGACGAACTGAAGGCTGATAACGAGGTTTTTGTCAACATCTCTTCGATGCCTCGCACGGTCGCCTTCGCGTTCGCTACTGCGGCCGACTCGATAATCGCCGAGTTCCAGGAGACTATGGATGAAATTCGAGACCGGCTCCACACCTACTACGTCTCTCCGGAGGAATATCTCGTGCACCGGATGATGGAGGTTCTGGAGAACGCCGCGGACACACTCGATGATCTGAAGCAGTACGAGGACCTGACCGTGCACAGCCAGTACGAAGAGATCGTGCAGCTTCTCGACCGAATCAACGAAAGCGGTGTGACGGAGGGTGCCCGAGACCTCGACGGGCAGATGTACGTCGAGTTCCCGTCGTCGCCTGGCAGTGACGTTGAGGATTTCGAGAAGACCATTCTGAACTTCCTCTTTGGGAAGGATCCGATTGCGTCGACGTCGGCGCTCGCCGAACAGCTGGCTGAAGAAGAGGGTGAGGAGTACGACGAGTCGTTCCGCAGCCGCGTCCAGTACAACGTCTCGAAACTCGACGAAAAGGGGTATGTAGACCGCGAGAAGGTCGGAAATAGTCTCGAAACGCAGCTCTCGACGATGGGGCGGATGTGGGTGGAAACTCACCGAGGATGAACTGGATCCTCGCATAATGGACACTCCGCGTAGACCGCTCGGTGGTCGTCCTTCTCGTACTCGATGAGGAGCATACCTGCGGGTATCTCGGTGTCGCAAGCCGGACAGGTTCCGAGGATCGATTGTTCCGACGACATGGGGGATGGAGCGCTGGAGCGTGTGACACTGTATTCCGGGGCTCCAAGTGTAGTAATGGAGTATACGTTCAAAAATTCGAGCCAAGCGAAGTGAAAGTGGAACGCGGAACAAGACCTATGCTGGAACAGTCTGATTATCCGACAGTGTTCGACGACCTCCATCAGACCATCAACAAGATCCGAGGTGACTTCTCCGGTAACAAGGACACCTCTATCGCGGTGGGTCGGGAGGCCGTTCTAGAGAACCTCGAATGGATCTACAGTGGCGTGTGCCTGCTACTCCTCTTTGGCGTGCTGAAGTTCAAGGACGCCGTCCTGCTCGCCGTCTACGGTGGTACACCATTCGTTCTCGACTCAGGCCTCTTCCTGCAATCCGTCCCGTTGCTCAGTCGTGTGCTGCCGCGTGTGACGATGTTGATAGAGCTCGGGATGGAGTTCGGGGCTGTAACCGTCGGTATCTCCCTTGGCGCCGTCTACGGCATCTACAGACTCATTGGCGCGGTGAGGATGGGCGTGCCGTACTACGCAGCACTGAAGCGGGACGATTAGTCCTGCCCCATCATATCCTATGAGAAAGGACTCGATCTGGAGTACAGGAGGTCTAGTGACATTTCGTCGTAGCCCCAGTCGCGGACCTTGTTCCACTTCTTGCCGTTCTTACGGCAGGCATCGAAGTTCCCCCGACTCCCTGTGTAGGCACTTCAGTCCAGCATAGAGTCTATTGTCCCCTCAATGGGTGAGGGGCTCGCCGTACTGGCGGGTTCCCTGAACACGGTGAGAACCATGGCAATCAGAGACATCTACGAAACTGACTTCGATGAGGACGCCCAGACGGAGTCGAGCGCTAACCTGTGTCCCGAGTGCGACGGGCGGGTCACCACCAACGCAGTCGAAACCATCTGCGAGGACTGTGGCCTGGTCATCAACGAGCAGCGGATCGACCACGGGCCAGAATGGCGAGCGTACGATGCAGACGAGCGCGAGCGAACAGGCGCACCGTTAACGGCGGCCCGCCACGATCGAGGCCTCTCGACGGAGATCGGTCACAGAACCGATGCTCACGGGAATGAACTCTCAGGACAGAAGCGACGGCGGCTCGCTCGGATGCGGCGTGAGCAGACCCGTGGTCGCTGGCGGTCCAAAGCGGAACGGAATCTCGCACACGGGTTGGGCGAGGTGCGCCGGCTGGCGAGTGCGCTCGAACTCTCCGAGTCGATTCGTGACCAGGCGTGCCAGCTCTTCCGGAGGGCTCAGAGCGAGGATCTGCTTCGTGGCAGATCCATCGAAGCCATCGGTGCAGCGAGCATCTACGGTACCGGCCGATGCAACGGCCGGTCGCAGCTCCTCGACGACATCGTGGCAGTCGCGACGGTCGGGGAATCACGGGTCACGAACGCCTACAAGACACTCAACGAGGAGCTAGGTCTCCCAGCCAAACCCGCGACACCGACGATGTACATTCCGCGGCTCGCATCTGACCTCGACTGTCCGGAGCGGATCCGACGTCGAGCGCGAACACTTGCCGAAGCGGCCGAGGATGCCGGCGTGACGACCGGCGTCCATCCCGCCGGCTTCGCTGCGGCCTGTCTCTACACGGCCGGCCAGGAAGCAGGGCGATGGGTAACACAGGGCGAGGCCGCGGCCGTGGCGAGCGTTACGGCAACGACGATACGGAACCACCGCGACGTGCTGCAGGAGCTCGACATCGGACAGCGCGGAGATCTTGCCACCGCGGTGGCCCGCGAGTGCGCTCCACAAAACAGTAGATAGATACGCGTTGTCGTAGAGGATATCGACAATGGGCGAGGACTCGGAGTCGATCAGCTACCTGTCGGCCGACGACATCCAGGCCATTCACGCGTTGATCGTGGAGGCAAATGCAGAGACTACCGCCGGGGTGGCCTCGCCAGGCGATATCGAATACGCCGTGGAACACGTTCAGGAAGGCCAGTTCGGTCAGGGCCCCGAGTCGCTCCACGAGAAGGCCTTCCAGCTGCTCCGGCTCATTGCGGCCAATCATCCGTTTGTCGATGGCAACAAGCGAACAGCACTCATGTCGACCCGGATTTTCTACGCGCTGAATGGGCTGCGCTTCGACTACGATCGGGAGATCAAAGAGATTCTGAAGGCACTCGCGACAGACGAGTCCAGTGTCGATGTGGACGATGTGCTCGCGTATCTGCGGGCGCACACAGAGCCGCTGGCACCGGAATACGAGGCGACCATCAATCTGTGGCTGGCCCGTATCGACGGGACGGAGCAGCTCCCAACGGACCGCGACACCGGCGAGCAGGAATCCCACGAACCGAACGATTATGACCACGACCCCCGTAATGAGGAGTAAGCATGGCCGCTGAAAGCGAGCCGCCCGAGATTCCCGATGAGCTGTCCGCCGAGGAGGCGCGGCAGTATCTCATCCGGTTCCTCGGTCGCCAAGACCTCGACGAGCACGCGGAGATCTACGAGGAACTCGCCACCGAATAGGACGGCAGCCGGCGGTATTACGGCGATCGCTCGTTCTTCAATCCCCCAGACTGAGTCCCGCTCGGCATCTGTCTCAGTAGCGTACCGCTCGGGGAGCTGTGTGGACAGCGTCCGGAGACTCAAGTACCAAACCGGGGGAAACGCGGAGCGAATCGATGACTGACCGCAACTCAGACCGAGACGCGTTCCAACCTGTCGGGGAAGGCGCTCTGGTGCCGGACCCAGCGCTGGATCAGCCCGCGGACGGCCAGCCAACCCGCCAGCGTGAAGCCGCGCATTCGGGTGGGTATCCGGATAGAACGGCCGACACAGACCGAGCCTGTGTCTCCTGTGGCGCATCCATACCGGCGTCGCAACGGAAAATGCCGGTTCTGTCTCGAACACGAACTCGACGCCGCCTCAGCGTCGGATGCTGCGAGTTCCGAGCAATCACTCCGTGGTGTGATCCACTTCCTCGTCGAATCCGGGACGTTCTATGGTGCTGTCGCGAAAGGGGCAGCTGCAGCGACACTTCTTACGTCAGGTCACGACGAACCGATCGACGACTGTACGCTCATCTACGCTCTCGACGACGAGCCCGCACCCCAGCTAACCGAACGCTGGCCTACGCTCCCCGCGGCCGCCGAGGTGACCTCAGCGGCCGGTGAGGCGTTGCTAACAGCGACCCGTGAGCGGACAGCGTGGAACGAGAGGAACAATCGCCCTCAGAAGGAGATTCCACGCGTCTATGACGAGCGAGGCCAGGGAATTCGTGATGAGTCGTCCCTCGAGCACACGCTCGACGACAGCGATCAGCTGTGGATCGTCCCAGCAATCGCTGTTGAAACAGTTCCCCGCAAAACCGAATCCACCAGTACCGGAGCTGAAATCCCGACCGTGACAGCCCTGGAGTGCCAGCACTGTACGAGAGAAACAGAACATCGGTTCAGGACACGTGAGTCGCTCTCTGACGAGACCTGGACAGGCCAACCAATCTGGGAGTGCCAGGTGTGTGGCACAGGTCGCTACGGACCTGCTCCCGAATAGGGCAGGAGGAATCTCGCCGATTAACCAACAGTCTCCGACAGAGATGGCTTCTGTTGGTTAATACGGTGAGTACCCTCAATTCCGACGGCAGTCACGGCGGGCGTTCATTTGGCAGGGTTCGCAGCGGCTTACCTCCACAAATCGGGGCGGGAACAGGGGTAGTGGGTAGCGCACCGTGACATCGCCGAGTCCGGAAACGTCACGCCGACCACGACACGGACGCATCACCAGACGCTCGATGAACTCGCTGTCTAGACGGGCCAGGTAGGGAGCGAGGGCGCTCCATTCTTCCAGTGGATCGCATCTAGCGCGGGCGGGAACTGCTGTAGTCGGTCATCGAGGACGGCGAGTGGGTGCGCATCGAGAAACGTCGCCTTGTGCCGATCAACCGGCGTGTCTTCGTAATTGAGTTGGATGTGACAGAGCCCAAGGTCCGGATGGTCGGCGTCCTGGTGGAATCCGAGCATCAGATTTCGGTCCGGTTCGACCCAGTTTATGCGGTAGTATTCGTGGTCGACGCCGGCGGGGTACCAGAAGCGAATCTCCAGTCGTGCTGTCGCCGCATCGTACGAGTCACTCAGGAACGTCGTCGGATCGACATCCGCGATGACGTACCGGGGTCGGCGTCGAGACGGGCGATAGCGGACCTCTTCACACCCTGGCTGGTTCGTCAATCGGTCGTGAACGTCGCGGAGGAGGGTCCGCTGTGTATAGCGGTCGCGACCGGCAAGAAAGATCATTCTGTGAGAGAGGAGGGTTAGCTCGTGGCGCGGTCAGCCACGTCGGTCATCTGCTCGCGGGCAGCTTCGACGTCGGAGTAGAGTTCCAGTGCGTGCTTGATGAGGCGGCGATCCTCCTCGTTCTCACGCCAGAACGCGATGACGTCGCGGCGGTCCCGGAGCTCCGCACTTGTGAGGTCGCCGTCGGCGAGCGACTGTTCGAGGTCTTCCCACGTCTCGACGTCGTAGGTCGCCTGCCACTCCTCGATCTCCTCGGTAATCGCGGCCAATTCACTCCGCAGCTCCTCGCGGGTGTTCTCCTCGATGAGCGTGCGGATCTCCTCGAAGAGCAGTCGCGTGTAGTCCGGCTGGTAGCGCGTCGTCTCGCCGGCCTCGACGCGACGCAATTGGCCCTGGTCGACGAGATCCTGAAGTTCCTCGTTGGTCGTACTCCAGGCAGCGTCGGCCTGCTCGCTGATCCAGTTGACCGACCGCGGTTCGCGAAGTGACTCGGCGACCGCTCGAATGCGTTCGCGGGCGCTCATCGACTCAGTCCACGATTGGACCTCATCTCGCGAGGATTCGGTCATGGTTGGCACCTCTTGGGACAGTGTTCGCGCCCTACTCCCATATATGTTTGTACCGTCTCGCATAATCAAGAGTGCCTTGCAGGCGAAGGCGTCCGGACGTTGAAATGCGATACCGACAGAAGGTATGAGCCAACCGATGCATAACCGATATTCTGACTTTGCAAAACTACGGCCGACTGGCGAGGCGTCCCACATTCCGGACACGAGGCTGGACGACGGCTGTGAGGGTGCCCCCCGACGGCAACGCGTCGCGACGAACGCTGGTGGCTACCCTGATGCGCCGACGGCCACCGACGGCGAGTGCCGGTCCTGTGGGGCCTCAGTCCCAGACGGCCAGACGAAATGCCGGTTCTGTCTCTCTAACCATCTCGGAGGTGACGCCACTAGCACGAACGAGGCAGCGTCGACGACGTTCCTCGGCATCGTCCATCTGGTCGTCGAGTCGACCACGTTCTACGGCGCCGTGGCGAAAGGCGGCGCCGCGGCGAACCTCCTCTCTACCAACGAGGCGGAGCCGGCCGTCGACGACTACACGCTCATCTACGATCTCGACGAGGCGCCGGCGCGCCAGCTGGCCGAGCAATGGCCCTCACTCCCCGACGCGGTACAGGTGGCGTCAGAGGAGGGAGAGCGGCTTCTCAGTGCCGCCCGTGACCGGACTGGGTGGCACGGGCAGGAAGCGTCGGAGCGGCAGGAACAGGCCCCGACGCGGCTCTACGACCAGCGTGGGGACGGCATCCGCGGCGCGTCGCGTCTCGACGCGGTCCTCGACGACGCCGCCGACGCGGTGTGGCTGGTTCCAGCGATGGCGCTGACCGAATCCACTGGCGAGGCTGCGGCTGATCGCCAGGTGTCGTCGGTGCCGACGACGCAGGAACTCGACTGTCAAACCTGTGAACGGGCGACCGGCCATCGGTTCAAGACCCACGAGTCGGTCCCGGATGAGGCGTGGACGGGGCAACCGATCTGGGAGTGTCGGGTGTGTGGCTCGGCTCGCTACGGACCCAGTCTCGAGTAGCGCCAGTGCTGGGCGTCGATTAACCAACACCCTGCGAGTAGCGTCGAGGTTCGTTGGTTACGTCCGCGAGCTCCTGCAAGCCCGACGCCAACCTCGATGGGGCGTCTTTCCGCGCCGGCGAGCGGTGAGGCGCTTCCGATGGAGCAAGAGTTCAAACAGGGCTACCGGATGCATCGTATACTCAGCAATCTCAACCGACTCGACATCGACCGATTGGACGACGCGGATCGAGAGCGAGTCGAGACCGCGAGAGACCTCCTGGAAGAGGTGAGTCTTTTCACGCGGCCGGGCGACGGAGCCGGGTCGGACGTCCACGCAGACTCCTAACTGGCGTCGCCGGCCACGCCTCGGGAGGCACCTCTCGCGTCGGTTTATCGCCCCGATAGGGGTGCGGGGGCGACCCCGTGAACTCCAGACATGGCTACACTGCAAGCTGCGACGACGTCGACCGACGCGATCGTATCGGATCCACAGGCAGTCCGCGAGCTCTGTGAGAGCTACTGCTTCGGGACGCTCGACTGGGAGGTGACCGACGAGGGCGAACTCACCATCTGGGGGTACGACGACTTCGAGGTGTACGAGGCGCGGGAGAACGGCCTGCCGGACTACGAGGGCGGGATCGTGACTCACGAATTCCTGCAAGAACTCGCCGACCACCTCGAAGCTGACGAGGAGTTCGATATCCAGACGGCGGGGTTCACCAAGTGCCGCTTCCCAGTCCTGGCGAAGCGGTACGTCGTTCGCGACGGCGAAGTCCTCCACGCGGACCTCAGTTCCCCCGACCCGATCGACGAGTAGCAGTAGTTTCCGATACTGTTTCTTTATTTAGAGTGAGAGCTGAAACAGCTGGTCAGTACAGAGCATAGATGCATCAGAGCGGTCACTACAGGAACGTGAGCAAACGGAGTGAAAACGATTTCCGGCAGTTATATTGGATTAATTAACATTTGCGGCGTCTTTCCACTGGTTCATAATGTCGTTGCTAAGACGGCCAGAGTCGTACTGGAAGCGTTTCCCCGTTTGGACGCCTTCGGCGACCTCTTTTACGTCATCGGCATAATCCGGGTCCCAGCCTTTTTCAGCGACTAACCAGGCTCTGATTGCTTCAGGATCGAAGCTGATACCGTTGCTATGGAGGGTTTTGAAGATCTCGATACAGGTAGCACGATCTGACGAATGCGTGATCCCAGTCGAGGTGTTGACCAATGCATCGAGCGTGTCGACAGCTTCCTTGGCGACCGGATTATCGATTTCTGGTGCATCGCCACTCGCATCTGATTGGAGTGCTGACGCGCCCCAGGTATCGATCCAGAACTGGACGGTGTCCTTCGACCAAGGCACGACGAGCACATCGGTCACACCATACATTCCGTCAATCTTGTCCAGCAGGTCTTTGTCTGGGTAGATAGCAAGGACAGGACCGCTTTGCCACCCCGATGGATCAATCCGTTTCGTCATCAGCTGGATCTCTGCTTCACCGACGCCGACCGGCTTCTTTTTATTCAACGCCTTTGCTGCCTGGTCACCGATCACAGTAGATACGACACCGTCCAGCTGCTTTTTCGTGTTTACTGCCAAGACAGCATCTCGTTTCTCTTCATGCTGCTCACCGAGCTGTTGCACCCACGCGAAGGCCAGTTCGACAGCCTCCTCATTTGGCCCCTCGTAATCGATGAACCAAGATGTTCTGTCGTTTTGACTCATAATTCGGTACTTCTCAGCAACTCTTGAAAAATCAGGTGGGTATGTCTGATTGAGGCTGCTCTCCTACGACTTATAATACTGGTCTGTGAATACTTGCAGTGATAGGATGTCGGTTGGGCAGTACGTGACTGAGCGGTTCATCGGGAAGCTCATCCTTGCCTGGCTTGCTGCCTCCATTCTCGCAGGGATCGGAACCGTCTATACACCTTTTTCGCTCGTGGAGATTGCTGGTGTGATCGGTATGTTAGGCACTCTGGGTATTCTAGCGATCCAAGTCCACAACACGTCGAACAATAGAGTCGAGCCGGAGGACGCTGGCGAGTACGTGGACGGGACTGATCGGTCCGATACCAGTGACGATGTGGTGAATGGGGATGGAGATGGGGCATCGACGGAGCATGACGTAGGTGCGACAGAGGGGTTATCGGCGACCGAGCGGCGGGTCCAGAATGAATTGATCCGTGAGTCATATCGTAGGTTTACAGAGCAGCCGTTTACGTTCTGGCCGAGTCCACAAGGTGAACGGCTACGCAGCTATCTCAACGATGAATTCGAGGACGTTGATGAGGACGTGATCGATAAGGTGTGGCGGTTCTCAAAGGATGATGGGTTCTTCAAGCGGCGGCCAGGGAAGCGGTCACTGACGATTACACCGACGACGCTGTGGCGAGCAAAAGAGTTGGGTGAGGAACTCTTGTTGGATGACGCGGTTCAGGATGAAATCCTGGACGTGTTACTCCAGTCATACCGATCGGATCCTACCTATCCACGGGTTGATCGTGACGAGTTGATTTAGGCAGTGGGCCGGTCGTCAGACGTCGTGGATCATAACCTCTGGTTGCTCCGAGAGAAAGGATACGTCGAGACACAAGCCTACATCAATTCGAGTGACGGCGGGTACAGTGAGGCGGAGATCACCAAGCTCGGGCGGCAGGTCAGTCAGTAACCCACTTCAGTTGAATTGACGTTCAAGGAACCGCTGAGCCGCAGTCTGAGACAAAACTTCCCACGATGGGAAATCCGTGTGCTCGTCGACATAGGTATCGAACTCATCCTCCGGGATGGCCTCGAAATCGTCCTCGTCCTCAACATCCCATTGACTTGCCTCAAGCAACGCTTCGAAAGAGTCGAATTCTGTGTACAGCTGCATGAACTCCTCTGTGAACAATTGCTCCAACGGGATCTCATTCTGCTCGTTCATCCGGAGCCCTGACTGCTCCTCTAACGCCTTCTCTATGTTCTTCTTGAACTCGCCGGCGTCAATATCCATACACGCATTTACACTGACTTCGTTCAAATAACTAAGCAATTCTACTTACCGATTTAGCCGCCCCGATTTCACTACTCATCCCGAATAAAGAAGCCTCGATAGCAACTACTGGTAGCGTTGTTCGTCCCCCGGGAGGGGTGCGGGGCGATCCAGTCGCGGTCGCCCCGTGAGGTGATTGCTCGATGGGACACCGCGCACTCGTTGCGTACGAACGCACGGACGGACAGTACACGCTCCACTACAGCCATTGGGGCGCAGCGAACCTGAAGCTCAAGCACCGAATCTCGGCTGAGTCGCCGTTCGGTGGTGACGACACCGACTCCAAGTGGGCGAAACAGCTCCTCGCAGAGCTTGCCGATGGCCTCGAGGCAGATGCGGTCGACGGCTACCTCGCCGACGAGAACCGACCGTCGACAGTCGTCGAGCCGAAGCCCCGCGCCACCGGGCTCACCCTCGACGAGATCGTCGCGGACCATCTCGACTACCTCCACCACGAGGCGTTTTACGTGGTGTCGCCGACCTTCGAGGTGACCGCCTACCGGACGCTGTGGCTCGGCCTGCAGTACGATTCGGAGACAATCGACCACGGCGAGACGGTCGGGAACGGGGCGCTCGCGACGGTGCGCTGGTACGACGGCGAGCCGGTCGGCGACGGCCATCTGAAGGGGCTGTTCCGGGCACTGAAAGACGTCGTCGGCGATATGGTCGACAAGGGTGTGTTTACCCAGTCGACGGCTCGCCAGTACCTCAAGCAGAAGCTCGGCAAGTGGGTCGGGAAGCGGCAGGAGTTGCGCATCCCGAGCGGTGAATCACCCTTCGAGAAGGCGAGCCTGAATCACTTCTAATTGGTTCTGTTGAAACCCTCAGCCGCTGATAGTATTCTGGGGGTGTGCTGAATACAGTCAGGATACTTCCCGTGGACTATTGCTACACTCAGCGGGAATCCGGAATCCCTCAGTTCGAGTAATTTCCACGGCTAGCTGTCGTGTTCCCTCGGCTTGATGCTATCCAGGAAGAGTGTTCGACCTTGGACGAGCGTGACTACGGTTGGACCTGATCCGTCGGCCGGATCAAGACTTCGTTGATGTCCACGTGCTCCGGCTGCGTCACGACGAACGTAATCGTCCGCGCGATATCGTCGGGTTGGAGCGCCTCCATCGATCCGACGTGTTCCTGTACTCCTGCCTTGATCTCCTCGTCAGGGATGTGTTCGAGGAGTTCTGTACTGACCGCCCCCGGTTCGATTGTCGCCACACGGATTCCCTCTTCGGCGACGTCCAGACGGAGCGAGTCACCGAACATCTTCACGCCTGCTTTTGCCGCATTGTAGTGAGAACTGTTCGCTTGCAGGAACCGTCCGACAACCGACGAGAGGTTGACCACGTGGCCGCTCCCTTGTTCCAGCATCGTGGGGATGACGGCGTGTGTGAGCGTGATGAGGCCAGTGAGGTTGACGTCGATGGTCGTTTGGAGTGTCTCCCTGTCCGCAGTCCCGATGTGTGCGAGCGGCATGAGCCCCGCATTGTTCACGAGGATGTCGATGCGACCGAATTCGTCGGTCGTCCGCTCGACTAAGTTGTCGATGTCCTCGTCATCGGTGATGTCGGTCGGCACAGCAAGCGCGTCGCCATGTTCGTCTTCGATCTGGGCCGCGAGCTCGTCGATTTCGTCCTTCCGCCGAGCAGCGAGGACGACACTCGAACCCCGCGACGCGAGGGACTTGGCCGTTGCTTCGCCGATTCCCGAGGATGCGCCGGTAACTATTGCGACCTGCCCGTCTAGCTCGGAGCCAAACTCTGCTGTCATCAAGTGAACGGAGGGGACGCGGCGGGGTAGATTCGGTGCTATCTGGAAAGGGTGTTTATGTATCAGTCCGGGGGACTCGGCCCAGGCTCGCCGAGGCCACCAGGTACCCGACCTCCGAGTCTCCAACACAGAGCGCTACCGCCGCCACCGGTTCTTCGAGGGGGTCGATGATCAGTCGCCAGTTCCGCGTGGGATGACCCTGACGGTGGCAGCGCGGGCTCGTTCACTGACCATCGGTTTGAGGTATTGACTATACTCGTACTTCTCGCGGTAGGCCTCGTCAATGCGGTCGAGAATCGGTCCATCGACCTGCTCGAAAACGACCTCCTTCGTCATGCCGGCAGCTTCGATTCGGCCCGCGTTCTCACGGACTGCTGCTTGGTACCAACTGGAGTCCTGGCCGTTGTAGGCACGCACGTAGAGGTCGTCCTCAACCCGGACGGACCAGATCCACGTCGGCGTGCCGTACGTCTCGCCGTCCTCCCGAACGGGAGCGATGTGGAAGTCGTCGGAGTCAGCGATTGCGTTCAGTTCGTCGTCTGTCCATGCAGACATTGGTGTTGTTCCTCGGCATCGAGGGAATACTCGGATGGTGGTCCGACTGTCGAGGTGATGGATTAGCTCTCCGAGTCTGTGGGGTACTCTTCGTCGGTGACGTGTTCCAGCCACCTGACGGCCTCCCCATTTTGCTCCTCTTGGATGGCGATGTGGGTCATCGCCTTCTCTGGCGTCGCGCCATGCCAGTGTTTTTCGCCCGGCGGGAACCAGACCACGTCACCCGCGCGAATCTGCTCGATATCTCCGCCGTCTCGTTGCACGAGCCCACAGCCGCTCGTTACGACCAGCCGCTGGCCGAGGGGATGGGTGTGCCACGCCGTGCGAGCGCCTGGTTCGAACGTCACGCTGGCCGCCGCCGCGCGAGCCTCGTCCTGCGGATCAAATAGAGGGTCGATTCGGGCGTTCCCTGTGAAGTACTCGTCAGGGCCTTCGACTGAGGGTTGCGAACAGCCGCTGGTGATATCCATGGATTGTACCCGCCCTTCAGTTGGGCGGGGTGTGACTTCGTTTCGGGGCTATCTGGAAAGGGTGTTTAATTCGCCTTGTATATCGAGCGAAGAGGTGAGGAGTTGGCGCTCGCCGCGTCGGAGGAGACTCGACAGCGAGGGCTGTGAGATGTCGAGTTCTTCGGCGAGTTCTTCGGCCGTCACCTGGCGTGGACTCTCGTAGTAGCCACGAGACACGGCGAGCTCTAGGGCCTCCCGTTGCCGGTCAGTGAGTCCATCTTCTCTGGAGTCGTTGGACGCGGATTGGTTCGACGTAATGGAGATGAGATCGACCGAGATTCCGTGGTTTTCGAACGTGGTGTGGAAGTCATGGAACGTCTCGTAGTCTTTGAACTCCTTCGTTTCGCGCCAGCCCTCGGACGTGATGATCGTTGATTTCATCTTCGCGCCATCGAAGCGTTCTGGGTCGAAGGCCGGGGCGATCGACTCATCCAATTCAACGGTGAGCTTAAAGACGGTTTTGTCACCCCGTTCTCCGAGCGGCTTTACTGAAACGACTTCGTCGAGCGCGGCGAGCTGGGCTTTGGAGAGCTCGTGTTCGGCGTCGATCTCCACGTGAAACACTCGCGCGTCAGGTTCGAGACAGAGTGCGTGAGAGCACACGAGTTCGTCTGGGGGGAGCGTCGCCGGGATGCTGACGAGCGGAAGGGCGGACGAACGGAGTCGAAATTCCGTCGTGATGGTCATGGAGTGATTCTACTCCTTTCTCACAGTTAAGCGTCCGGACGCCGTTGGTCGGCCAAACTCCAGTAACTGGGCAAACCTACCGAAGGGCTGTTTCGGCACTGACGGTTTGAAACAAACAATGCCTCGCCTGCCACCTACACCCTCAACATTCAGCACGCGACACCTATCAGGTCCTGGGAGTTCAACAAAGCTCCTAATTAAATCTGTTTCGTGGAAGATGCTGTTTTTCAGGGGCCGGAATGGGTGAGCCCCGTCATAGGCTCGTGATTCGATGACCTCAGACGACGATCCGTTTCACGACTGCGAGTTGGATCCCGAAGCGATCCTCGGAACACACACCTTCGAAGACGTCCTATTCACCGACGAGACAGAAACTCCGGTGAACGTGATCACCGGCGAGACACCGGCACATTCGCAAACAACCGTCGAGGAAGCGAAGGAGTTCGCTGCGAGTATCGATACGGAGACGCCCCAGATCGCGCTTCCCGCATCCGTCGAGTCGCAGGTCGAAACACAGAGCAAGCCCTACACGGCGGCCGCATTCTTCCACTTCAAGGCGACTGGCTCGCTCGAACTCCACCGCGCCTACCACGCAGCCCACAACTCGGACGCGTTCGCCGTCGATTTCGAGGCCGACTACGAATCGGGCGATCTGACCATCACTGTCGAACGAGCGGACGAGTCCTGAGAATCCGGCGTCACGGGGGAGAGTTTTTCGAGCGCCGGCGATGGGTGCCGGCGCATCTGGAGCGAGCAACGACACCCGGTGCGTCGGCGTTTCGAGGTGTTCGAGATGCACATGGTGATTTACGCCCTCGTAGAGGCATCGACGCACGACGACGCACTGGCCACCGGAAAGACGGTGTTCGACCGCTTGGTCGGCGCGGACCCACACGCCGGCGCCGTCTTCGACTACTACGTCTGTTTCGATGAGGAGGATACGTCCGTTGCGGGCAAAGCGCGGTGGGGAGAGCTCCCGACTGCAGCCCCCGTCGACTCCGACGACGGCCGGGATCTCCTCGAGCGTGGCTGGGAGGCGACGAAGGCGGAATTCGAGCGTAATCTCGAGCGGGTGAAGGAAGCCATCGACGAGTTCTCCGACGAGGAGATCATGCGCGACGAGGACCTCGCGCGGCACGCCTTCCACCAGGTCGGTGCGTACGACGGCCCAACGATCTTCCTGTACACCGAACACGGAACCGGCATTCGCCACCGTGGACAGTTGGATCGACTCCTCGAGGAGAGTGAAGAGCTCTGGATCGTGCCCGCTGACGTCCACTTCTGAACAATGCCCCGCATCACCAACTGGCGACGCGAGTGCCGCTCGCCGACGCTCGCGTATCGGAACACCGAGACCGGTGCGCGAGCCGTCCTGCATCGAGCGCCAGATTCGTATCGGTACAAATGGCGTGGAGCAATCCTCGTCGACGGCTACCCAGTGTGGTCGCGGGGGTACGAGACGAAAGACGCGACGGCGTTCCGTGACGAGCTCCGGGAGCGTCCCGCTCCGGACCTCAGCTGTCCGGAGTGTCCGAACGAGGACGTTCGTGTCGGCGAGAAAGCGGCAGACGGAGCGAAAGTCCAGCGGTGGTACGACTGCCCGGACTGTGGGTACGAAGCCCCCTCACGCATCATCTACGGGCGGAGTACGCCGTAACTCAGGGCTTGACTCCGAGAGTGAAGGCCGTACATTCCGCTAAGGAACGGGTGTGCGTGGTTTGTCTGCTTCTCACATATATGGAGGGTCAGCCACCGAGCCAATTAAGTATATCCAAAAGATATACATCGATATGGCGAATCGATTTCAAATCGACGGCGAGGAAGTTCTCGACGGCCAAGTCAAGGAGTTCGGGAACAGCGCCCACGTCACCGTCCCCAAACGCTGGCGTGGGGCTGACGTGAAAGTCGTCCGTACCTCAGAACCAACCAAACAAGACGAAGAATGACTGATTCACAGGCTCTCATCAAGACGCTGGACTTCCAGCTCGACATCCAGAGCGACAATGAGATCCTGCTGTACGACGCCACCCTCGAAGCGAGGTCGGTATACAACCAATCTATCCGACTCGCTAAGAAAGGTGTGGATTGGGGCGCCATCCCCGATCGCGTGGCCGAGGACGCCAGCCTCGTGAAAAACACGATACAGCGCGTCGTCGCCAAAGCACTCGGTGCGATGGAGAACTACTACGAGTATGACGACTACAACAAACCCAGCCACACCAAAGATGGAACGTACCCGCTCCGGGCGAACTACGAGGAGGGGTACAACTTGTTCCTTACCGACGACGGCGACGTGGCGTTCCGGATCAGCGCGAAGCCCTACAAGCACGTCAAGGGCGTCCTCGATGGTGACGACGCTCATCTCGACATTCTCAAGACCGCACTTGAAAGCGATGCATGGACGATTGGGACGGCGGAAGCCCTGTTCCGAAACGGCAACGCCGAGCTGCACGTCAACGTAACTATAGTAACCGTTAGAACTTTTTGCTCGGAGACTGTTGTAAGAGATAGTGGAACATCTCGACGAGATCTCTGTCGAGGAACTGCAAGACGCTCTTGACAATGTGGACGGAAAAAAGCCGACACAACGGCTCTTAGCCGCAATCGCGTACAAGAACGGTGTAACTCAGACCGAGCTATCCGAGTGGTACGATGTTCAGCGGCGGACGATCTACAGCTGGCTCACGCGACTCGACACTGACGAGTCGCTTGAGCGAGCCGTTTCTGACGATAAGCGAACTGGGAGAAAGAGAAAACTCTCAGAATCACAGCAAGAAAAATTCGAAGAAACCGTTCACGAACCACCTGAAGAGGTCGGGATCGACGCGCCGGCGTGGACGCCGGCGCTTGCCCAAGAGTATCTCGAAGAAACGTACGGTGTCGAGTATTCAATCCCGAGTTGTCGGCGGTTGCTGAAAGAAGCGGGATTGAGCTACCAGAAACCACGCCGTTCAGCCGCCGAAGCCGACGACAACGAGCAAGAAGCGTTTCACGAGAAGCTCAAAAAAAGCGGCGGGAAATGGACGCCACCGTAGTCTGTATCGACCAAACCAAGAAATCTGTGCAAGTTGAGCCGCGGGCCGCGTGGTTTCCGCAGGGCACGCGGCCCTCGGTCGAGCTTTCAGGCCAACGTGATTGGACGTGTCTGCTGGGCGCGATCACCGAGGACGGTGATCGCTTTTTCTCTCGGTTCACCGAGTACGTCACGGCCGAACACGCGAAACATTTCATTTTAGCGTTATGCCAAGAATTCGAAGATGACTTGCTCGTGGTGCTGGATTGTGCGCCATACTTCCAGGCGTCAGCCCGTCACGGACCTGGCGGCCCGTGACGATCTCGCCTTCGTGACGTTACCGTCGTATTCGCCGGAGCTGAATCTTGTCGAGGAGTGCTGGAGACAGCTTCAAGCGTCGCTTAGCAACCGCTTCTTTGACTCACTCGACGAGCTGACGACTGCGATTGATACAGCTCTTGACCAACTCTCCATTCCAAAAGTAAGCAACTATTTCTAATCGCTACTATAGTGAATTTCCTGTTGCGGAATCTGTGGCTGATTGCCCGCTGGAGCGGGCGAGCATTACCCGTCTGCTTTGAGGTATTCCGGAGGTGGATCAACCACGCTCTCGACGAGATGCTTCGTCGGAAGTGGGAAGTATCGACCAATGGTGTCGGGGTTCCTGTGATGTATAGCCTACTGGACGGGGGCTCGGTCACTCCGCACCCAGCTGTGGCTCTCTGGAGAGCGACCCCTTCGACTCTCGCATGTGAGGGCTGTGCTCTCACTACTGTGAGACCACCGTCTCCGCGTCCATCGTCCAAGTCTCTGGGAGGATCTCGCCTCTCTTCCTTGGGAGATCGTGTCAGCCATCAGGGACGATGTGAACTACTGATAATGGAGTTCGACTTCAATAACATTTGCGGCCTCTAACAAAGAGTCAATAATATCCTTCTGGTGTGAATTCTTAGCAGGGACATACATCGATATTGCGCCCGTAACTTCTCCACTCTCTGAGTCCGTGATTGCTGTTCCTATTCCTTGTAATCCGATACCAATCTCCTCGTGATCAACTGCATATTCTTGGTTTCTTATGTCTGTCAGTTCGCTTTGTAACTCATCTTCATCAGTAATAGTCTGGTCAGTCACCGCTACAAGCCCCCGCGATTCAATAATATTCTCTACTTTTTCTTCCGGGGAATGGGCGAGAATCGCTTTTCCAGGTGCAGCTGAATGAAGAAGAAAATGTGTTCCCTCGTGGGTTAGTGCATTCTGCATATTCTCTCCGCTTACCGTATAAAGGACAACACCGTATCCACGTTCTTCGATGGTCAATACTACTGGTGCACCTTTTGAGGTAGCGAGATCTCTAAGTACCGGCCTAGCCGTTCGAAACAACTCATTTCTTTTTCGCAGATTTCCTCCCAGATTCAAAAATTGGTGACTCAGACAATATTCCCCATTCGTGTTGATGACATAACCTTCCTCTGTGAGGGTCCGTAAGTAATCGTGGACAGTACTTCGGTTCATCTCTAACTCATCAGCAATCTTCGTAGCTGTTAGATTGCCGGACGCCGAGAGTAATTGGATTATATCGAATGCGGTTCGGACCGACTTTATCGAGTTTGAGGGAGTCATGTGTGAGTCTATCAATGGTGAGTATTTAATTGTTGGTAATGTCGACAAGATAGTGTTGAGATACTTGAGTTCAAACGTTAGATGGGGTATAAATATCTAGTAACAGCAGACGGCGGTGTTCAGATAAGGATGAAGGATGAGGCGTTCGTTTTCTGAGTGATCTATGCCCGAAAACGACCGCCTCAACGGGTGTTTAGACGAGATCGACTTAGAGTTTGTTGAACGAGAAGCGACACCGCGACTGCTGATGAAGCTCAGTATTCAGCTCCATCTTGCTGGTCTATCGCTTTCAAATACTGTATCTATTCTTGAAGTATTCGGTGTCGAACGCGCTCGGTCCACCATTCATAATTGGGTTCACAAGGCCGATCTACAGCCCGACTCCGGTCGGTGCCCGGATCACATTGCGGTTGACGAGACTGTGATCCGACTGAATGATGAGCAATATTGGCTGTATGCTGCCGTCGAGCCAGAAACAAACGAATTGCTACATACAAAGCTTGAACCGACGACAACGAAGGTTCTCGCGCATTCATTTCTGACGGACCTCTCCGAGAAACACGACGTCTCCGACGCCGTGTTTCTCGTCGATGGCTCGCACTCGTTACAAGACGCGTGCCAGCGTCACGGCTTCGATTTCAGATACGAGAAACATGGAAATCGGAATGCTGTCGAACGTGTCTTTAGAGAGATAAAACGTCGAACTCTCTGCTTCTCAAACTGTTTCAGCAGCGCCAAAGCAGAAACTGCCGACGACTGGCTCAGATCGTTCAGCTTCGCATGGAATCAGCTTATCTGAACACTACCCAGCAGACGGACTTATACTAGTCACATACACATATACGGCTCCGTTGAAACCCTCCGCAAGTGATATATCCTTACCTAGTCGGGGTCAGCACAGGATATTCTCGGAGCAAGTAGCAGTGTCTGGTGATATGACAGCTGTCGACCAATGCTCCGTCCCACCGGTCTTATGATGTACCCGCATCGGTGTTCGGTTAAGCACTGGATCGCCTCATGAAGGCTTCAGCCACTCGTTCGCCGAGTAAGAGGCGTGATTTCTCTGGCTGGCGAGCGTCACGGAACATCAACTCCGGCAGATTCGGCGGTGGATGTCCGAACGACTGGGCCAAATCTTCGAGAATGATCTGGGCGACAGACCGGAAGGTCTTCGCCCAGCGTTCGCGGGGAAACACCGTCTCCGGGAATAGCTCTTGAAACACGCCGAGTAAGGCTCTGCTGACCGTCAGCGTCAGCAGAGCCGCCACCACCAGCAGGTGAACGATTGCTGGATCACTCGTCTGGAACTTCTCCAGCCCATACAGCGACTTCAGTTCCCGGAACAGCAACTCCACTTCCCACCGCAACCCGTACAGCGCTGCGACCTGCCTTGGAGTGAACTCATCGGGTAGATTCGTCACGTACAGGTGGTAGTCGTCGGTGTCCTCGTTGCGGACACCGACGACGCGAAACTCCACCGAATCGGTTGACTGCTTCCCAGCGTATGCCCGCCGTTTGAACTCGATCTCCACGGTTACGTCGATAATCTCCCGACTGAGATCTCCTAGAACGTCCCGAAGACGACGCTCTGGCAAGGAAATGGCGCGCCCGCGCCATTTCCGCCGCTCTCCGACGATCAATGGGTTTGCGTTCGACTTCAGCCGAGTCAGGAAGAAGCCGCCGTTCTCTTCGATCAACGCGAACCGGCGGAAACTGTAGAAGCCCAGATCGAACAGTAACAGCCGCCCTCGCAGCCAACTCCCGGTGCGGAGTTGGCTGCTCTCGTGGGTGCGTTCATCGGTGAGCTGGAACTGCTCGATCGTCTGCTTGGTCGCGTTCTGCACGAGGTGGAGTTTCGCGCCGGATTGATCCGCGTGAGTCGCCGGAAACTCGTTGAGGAGCCGATGCAACCTGAAGACGGTTGCATCGGCGATCAGCACTTCTCGAAACAGCTCGAACTGTGGCGCGATCGTGTGAGGAACCGCGACCTCCTCGAGAGCGTGCTCGAGGAGGTCGCTCAACAGTGCTGCGAGTGCCGGCGTGAACCGGTCGTAGAAGCTGGAGCGGGCAACGGTCTGGTTGGTTGCTGCGGAGTACGCCCGTTGAAATCCGGCGATGGTACGGGCTTCGCCATCGACGGCGAAGCCCATGATGAGCGTCCAAACGAGCATCGTGATGTCGATTGTCCGGTGGCGTTGGACGACATCGCGCTCGCGCGCGATGTCTTCGATACGTTCGGCTGGAAACAGGGAAGTGAGCCGCCGTCGTATGAGGTCCGGGGAGAGTTCCTTCAGCACAACCTCTCCCCACGCGGTCTACGCCGATAACTTCGTCAGTAGAGCGCAGTCTCTTGGTTTCTCAGCTAAACCGAACACGGATGGCTTTCTCACTAATCCCAAATACGCTATCGACGACTTCTTCGACAGGCTCGTCGAGCAGGCCGGCATTCGGGGTCTGCCCGACTCGACGTACTCCACCAATTCGCCGCACATCGAGATGATCCAGTACAACGACGCTGTCTCATGAAACTACGATCCAACCGCCAAAGAGTACTACTACAGCTTCGGGTGTACAATCGTCTCAACCGGTGCAAGGATTCCGATAGCAGCGGAGTTCAAACAGGCTAAACAAGCAGACTAAGAGACGGCGATGCACATCACACGTGGCGCGCTCGCCATCAATACGCCAGTCAGGATGCTTGAGGCAGCAGCTACGACATCCTCGATTGGCACGACCACCTGCTGAACGCAGGGTCGTGCCGATTGCTCCCTACAATCCGCGAAACATTGACGACTTGAAAGACATCGAACACAGGGTCGAAGACCGAACCGAGGAACACAGCGAGGATGTTCAGCTGAAACAATCCATCTTGGACGAGACGTACGACAACCGGACAGGGGTCGAACGAACCAACGACATAGCCAAAGACTCTGGCCTCGGGCATGTGCGTGCTCGAGGCCGCGTCCACGCACGAACAGAGGTGTTCCTTGCGCTGTGTCTCCGACTCGTTGTTGCAATCACCACCTCCGAACAAGGAAACGAACCGGGCTGTGTGAAGCTATGAGATGAATTCTATGACACGTTCGTAGACGTTGATAATATCGACAATTGGAGGCTTTAGGAATCCCCCATCTAGGGCCATAGAATAACAAAGCTACTATTGTTAGTCTATAGGGCCATCATCCGACTATAGCCAGTGTTGACGATATCAACAATTTTGGATCCGGCCGTTGTTGTAGTGAGCCTATTCGCTGCCACTAGGCGATGCGTGATCAATCATTTAGTAAAACGAAGGGGATACGACCTGACGTGGTATCCAACCCAGCCTAGTGGTATAAGTTAAAATGGCTGTAGTGAATCGCCGGACGTAGCTTAATTTCACTATGCCACCGCCTGCCTGATGTGTGAACCGTACACATCAAGGTGAGTTCGCGGAACTTTCCAAACATTCTTTGTGAAGCAGGGATCTTTGACATAATCAGCGGCGGTTTCCCGCTTCATCTCCCTAGTTCTAACGGTAGAAGCAGACGCTATCCAACGATTTGCCGAAACCGAATTCGTTAGTATCCGCCAATCAATATTCGTACAGTTCCGTCGGGACCTTTCTATCGCTTCCAGTCCGCTTCGCGTTTTTCGAGAAACGCCGAGAGTCCCTTCTCAGCTTCTTCCGACTGCGTCCGTTTGACGAGCCGGTCCATCGCCTCGTCGAACCACGTTTCTAGCAGATCGTCTTCCATCTCTGTCCATAGGTCTTTCATTTCCCTAACAGACTTCGGTCCCGATGCAGTCGTCGAATGAGCGAGTTCACGAACGATATCTTCTACCTGCGTTTCATCAACTGCGTAATTGACGATTCCCATCGATTCCGCTTCAGTAGCGGTGAATTGATCGCCTGTCAGCGATATTTCCATGATCTCTTTCTTTCCGAGACTCATCCGACCGTATGTGAGTCCAATTGGTGGGAGCGCCCCGATCTGTCCTTCTGGAAGCGCGAAGCTACTGTTCGTAGAGGCGACTGCAAGATCGCAAAGTAGAACGAGCTCACACCCCCCGCCGTTAGCAGCTCCCTCAACAGCTGCAATTACCGGTTTCGGATGATCGCGAATCGTTTGTACCGTCGGGCCTACGACCTCTTCGAACATTTCTCTGGCATCCTCTGTCGACTCAAGGCTTTGGATCTCCGCGATGTCGTCGCCAGCACAGAATGCTCGTCCTGCTCCCTGGAGGACTGTCGCTCGAACTTTGTCGTCATTCGCTGCCTTCTCGAGAGCGGCCTTCAGACCGTTCCAGCTCGACTTGTCAAGCGCGTTGAGTCGATCTGGTCTGTTGAGCGTAATCCATGCAGTGTATTCACGTCGCTCATATCTAACCGTCTCGAACTCCGCCTGCTCGTATTCCCACTCGTAGAAGCCGATTCCTGTCTTCTGCCCGAGTTCCCCGTTCGCCACCGATTCATGAAGAGATGGGTTGGGTTCATACTCATCCCAACCCGACCGGGAATGCAACTCTTCCAACGTCTCGACAAGTCGGTCAATCCCGTACTCGTCAGCCATCTCGAGGAGGCCTCGCGGCCAGTTCATTCCGATTTGCATCGCCTTGTCGATCTCTGACTTCGTGGTCACGTTGTTCGCCAGCATCCAAGCCGCTTCGTTTACAGCAGGCGCGACTAGATGTTTCGGATCGAAGTCATGGCGACGCTCCTGTGGAATCTCAACACGTGAATACTCCCCTGGTTCAGGATATGTGTAGAAGCCCTCACCGGTCTTCATACCGTAATTCTCGGCCTCCTCTTTTTTTTCGAGCAGATCGGGGATGTGCAGGTCGACTCCTCGTTCTTGCATCGAGTGGGCAGCCATGGTAGCGACATCTATACCACTGAAGTCGAGAACCTCGAACGGTCCCATTGGAAGGCCGATCCGCCGGATCGCGGCGTCTATTGTTTTCCTGTCTCGCCCCTCTTGGTCAACCTGACGAACTGCCTCAAGCCAGAATCGGAGATTGATCCGATTGATAAGGAATCCGGGGATATCCTTCTCAACGAGAACTGGGGTCTTGCCAATCGCCTCGCTGATCGTTTCAGCCGCCTCAAATATATCGTCGGCCGTTTCCTCACCCCGGATAACCTCGACGATGTCCATAAGCTGAACTGGATTGGAAAAATGCAGGCCGACAACCTTGCTCGGCCGATCCGTCGCGGACGCAATTTCGGTGATCGGGAGAGTACTAGTATTGGTCGCTAGAATCGTTCTTTCCGGTGCGTGGTCATCGATCGTACTAAAAACATCCTGTTTCAAGTCGATGTTCTCAGGTACTGCTTCGACGACAAGATCGGCATCACCGTAGGCATCTTCCTCTGACGTCGTCGTCTTGATCCGTGCTAATACGGCATCCGGATCCTTAGTGAGTTTCTCGAGACTTCCTTCGATTTTTTCGAGAGCGGTTTTCAAGACGTCCTCGTTGATGTCGATAATCGTAACGTCGTATCCAGACATCGCAAAGGTTTGAGCGATACCATGACCCATTGTTCCGCCTCCGACGACTGTCACAGTCTCTACACTTTCGGTTAGTGGCGCACTCATTTTTTCACCGTGCTTAAGACGTCTCCATCGTCCTTGTTATAATTTTCCCCAGTCTTTGATGCTTCATCGGTCATTGGTGGTTCTATTGCTCTTCCGAGGCCACTCACAATACCATAGGAAAATCGCGTTCTGGTGATTTAATCTCGTTCGAAGTACTACCTGGTGCTGTCTGGTGAGGTAGTGGAAAGTGAGATCTCCGGTGGTTCCTAGAGAGCATAAAACAGAGGCAGAGAAGGGACTCGACGCGCTGGTGTCATTGCCGCTAACCATTCGATTTACGATGGGATACGAAGCTATGAAGGAATTGTTCCGCAATGGGCGTCCTCAGGTAATTTTCACCCAACAATTCGGGAACTTCACCTGCGAGGATGTGACGGGCCAGTCGGTGACACCGACTGGCCCGTCTCTTCAGCACGGTCTCTCGAAAAGAGCAGCATAGCGTCCCAAAACGAGCAGAAACAGGGCGACTGCGCGTTCCACCAATGGATACTACACCACCGGACTACCGGCCAAACACTTATATACACAGCATCAATTTGGGAGCGTATGCGACAGGTGCACCCCGACTATAATGAGTCGTCGGGACTCGTCGTTGACGGGTCGATTCGTATTGCCGCCGATGATAATCCAGTGCTGATAGGGACCGAATGTTCCGAGTGCGAGTACGTTGTCTTTCCATCTCGGCCGTTTTGCCGCAATTGTCTTTCGGACAACGTCTCTGATGTCGAACTTGCACGAACAGGACACCTCGAGACCTACACCGTTGCACATACTGGTCAAGATGGAATCGAACCACCGTACGCATTCGGCTTTGTGAACCTGGAAAACGTACAGGTTTACTCTCGCTTCACCGAGTGGAAAGAAAGATCACTCGAAGTTGGCGACCAAGTGGAACTGGTACTTGAAAAAATCAAGACAGATCCGGAGACCGGTGAACCGTTGTTTGGCCATATGTTCCGCCCCATGGAGGAAGAACAATGACTGAAAACGAAGTAGCTGTCATCAACGTCGGCCAGTCCGACTTCGGCGAACTGGAGGGACAGCGCGTAACTGAGTTTGGGAGCAGAGCCGTTCGTGAAGCGCTCTTGTCTTCGAGCGTTGAACCAGATGATATCGAGGAAGCGTATATCGGTAATGTCGCTACTACTGCCCAGGATCAAACCAGCGTTATTGGCCAAGCAATACTCCGAGAAGTAGGGGTAACAGGTATCCCGGTCATCCGAGTTGAGAACGCGTGTGCCAGCTCAACCTGTGCATTCCAAGAGGCCTATAAGAGAGTTCAATCAGGCGAATCCGATATCGTGCTCGCTATGGGTGTTGAGAAAATGACTGGTGTCCCGACGGAGGTTACTCTCAAAGATATGGCTGGTGCGGCGGACGCAGAAGTTGAGGGTGCAATGGGGATGACGTTCATGGGCCTCTACGGGATGCGCGCTAATGCCTACATGAATCAGTTCGGTAATGTACGCGAGGAATTGGCCGACATCGCGGTCAAAAACCATGACAATGGGCTTAAAAATCCACGGGCACATCTTCAGCTCAACGTTGACCGCGACGACATCCTTGAATCCCGCCCAATCTCCGATCCTATCCGGCTGCTTGATGCCTGTCCAATGTCAGATGGAGCAGCAGCAGCAGTCATCGCACGCGGCGAAATCGCCGAAGAGTTGGTTGAAGAACCAATCTACGTCGATGCTGCCGAAATGTTGAGCGGCAATTACCTTGAGGAGGTCGAATTCTGGCGTGAAGAACTTGACGAACGCGTGGCCCAAAAGGCCTACAGTGAGGCTGGTATCGGCCCGGATGATCTGGATGTTGTCGAAGTTCATGATGCGGCTACCATCGGCGAGCTAATGCATTACGAAGGACTAGGGTTAGCGGATCGAGGGGAAGGTGCTTCACTCGTCCGGAGTGGTGACGTTATGCTCGATGGTCGTACTCCGGTTAATCCAAGTGGTGGACTCAAGTCACGCGGTCATCCGGTGGGAGCAACGGGGGTGGCCCAGATTTGTGAACTCGTCTGGCAACTCCGTGGCGAGGCGGGAGCCCGGCAGGTTGAAAATCCGTCTATTGGATTAGCCCAGAACTCGGGTGGCGCACTTGTAGGTGAAGGCGGCGTATCGACAGTAACGATCCTCAGTAACCGCTGATTTTTTGTTTTTACTAGATATTCGGTTTCACATTCCTATCTAAAGATCTGTCGTTAGACACCTCTAAAAATTGTTTCCCAATCGGCAACAACAGAATAGGTTGTCACCCCGAACCTATATATATGAAAGCACATAACAAGAATCCATGGAGGTCATAGATGGATTCCCATCGACTAGTGGAGACGAGTATCCGCTCAACACGACAAGATTCATCGAGGCGGCAGCACGAAACGTTCCTGATCGGGAAATCGTCTCAGGAACAGGTGAAGACCAGTTCCGGTACACCTACGGAGAGGCGTACGAACGAATGCAGCGCTTGGCCAATGCCCTCGAAGAGTTGGGTGTTGAGGCCGGAGATCGCGTAGGTGTGCTTGCGTGGAATGACCACCGTCACTATGAATGCTATTTCGGCATTCCCGGAACCGGTGCCGTTTTCCTTCAGCTCAATCTCCGACTGCATTCAGATCAACTACAGTATGTGTTAAATCACTCGGAACCGCGGTTCTTAGTGGTCGACGAATCCCTTCTGGAAGTCGCTGAAGGTGTCGCCCACGAGGTCAGTTCCATAGAGGGATTCGTCGTCATGACTGATAACGAGCTCGACGAGGTCGAAACCGATCTCGAGCCGACGTACTCCTATGAAGACATATTAACTGAGGCGGAGCCGGAGTACGATTGGCCATACATCGACGAAACATCGGCATACAGTGCCTGCTACACGACTGGAACGACGGGGCGTCCCAAAGGGGTGTACTATTCCCACCGGAGCATCTACCTACACACGATGCAGTTGGCGAATTCCATCGGTATCTCACATGAGGACTCAGTCGCTCAAATCACTCCGATGTTCCATGGACAAGGATGGGGACTGGCCTACGCTGCGACGTACGCTGGCGCAAAGCTTGCGTTCCCAGGCCGATATCGGGCGGAAAATCCCGAACCGCTGGTTGATCTCATCCGTGACGAGGATGCGACCGTAACAAACGGGGCACCAGCTATTTTTATGCCGATGCTTGATTACATTCGGGATCTCGACGATATCCCGAACTGGAACGATCTACAGATGATGTCTGGGGCCACAGAGCCGCCGCTGGACATGATACGGGGATACAAAGAACTCACGGGGGCAGAGATCGTCCATGCATATGGCGCAACTGAGACGACCCCGCTGGTAACGATGAACTACATCAAGCCGTCGCTTGAAGAAGACCTCTCTGAGGAAGAAAAGCTCGATATGCGGCGCAAGCAGGGACTGACTGTCCCGGGTATCGAGATGAAAATAGTCGATCCTACCACAGGGGAGGAACTATCACACGACGGTGAATCCGCCGGAGAAATTCTCATCCGTGGCCCATGGGTGGTAAGCAGTTACCATGACGACGACCGAACCGAACATTCGTTCACTGACGATGGGTTCTGGAAAAGCGGAGACGCTGGGGTTATCGATAAGGAAGGATATCTAAAGATCACTGACCGTATCAAGGATGTTATTAAAAGCGGTGGGGAATGGATTTCGTCTGTCGACATGG
The DNA here is from genome assembly GCF_024298885.1 of Haloglomus halophilum. Taxonomy (GTDB): domain Archaea; phylum Halobacteriota; class Halobacteria; order Halobacteriales; family Haloarculaceae; genus Haloglomus; species Haloglomus halophilum. Next base: position 38,181 of record NZ_CP101167.1, on the reverse strand, counting down.
AAAACCTCCTCATCGAACATCCGGATGTCAGAGACGCGTGCGTTGTTGGCCTTGAACACCCGGAATGGGAAGAGCGCCCATTCGCACTTGTTGAGGTCGAAGACGAATTCGATCGTGAAGAACTCGATGAAATTCTTTCCCAGCGGTTCGCGGACTGGCAACTCCCCGATGAAATTGAGTTCACTAACGAGATTCCAAAAACAAGTGTGGGGAAAAACAACAAGAAAGTAATCCGTAATCAGTACGAAGGTCGGTACTTCGATTGAAAGCATCTTAGACTAGATTCAAACAGGGATATGACAGGCATTAATTTCGAAGTTGACGAAGAGACGCAGCTCGTATTGAACAGCCTTGATGAGTTTATTGAGCGGGAAGTAGCACCCTTAACAAGTGACCTTGAATCGAAACTTAACAATCCCACCCTAGGTCGACGAGCAAACGGTCAACCCACTGATGAGATACTCGAAGCAATCCAGAGTATTCGTCAAAAGAGTGGTGAGGCTGGGTTTTATGCTATGCATATGCCCGAAGAGGTGGGTGGCCAAGGGGTCTCAAAAATAACGTGGTACGCAGCGAAGCGCCACGTCGCTTCGAAGGGACGAGGGCTCTCTGAGTATGTCCTCAAGGGGCCGGAGGGGCCAAATGCGTTATTGGGTCTTGCTGAGGGTGAACAGGTCGAACGGTACTTCAAGCCAGTCGTGCGTGGTAAGAAATCGACTGCATTCGGTCAAACTGAACCCGATGTCGGCTCTGACTCACCCTCGATGTCAACCGAAGCTGAAAAGAACGGTGACGAATGGATAATCAACGGTCGAAAGCAGTGGATTACGAACGCGGCATTCTGCGATTTCGCCCTCGTGCTGGCACGGACAAAGCCGCTGGCGGAGGTCGATCGGCGATACGATGGTATCACGTGTTTCATCGTCGAACGAGACGAGTTCGAAGTCGGCTCGGTCAACAACGCTATTGGCTTAGAGGGTTGGCAAGCCGAAATCCTTCTGGACGACGTTGCCGTACCTGAATCACGCGTTCTTGGCCCCAAGCATGGCGCATTTCGAGATGCAATGGAACTATTGACGATGGGTCGACTCGAACTCGGAGCAGAAGCTGTTGGCTACTCCCAGTATCTGCTTGAAAAGAGCCGGGAGTATGCACGAGAACGTGAAGCGTTCGGAGAGTCCATCGGGTCGTTCCAGCAGGTGTCAAGCATGTATGCACGAGGACGTGCGAAAACGTATATGGCAGACGCTGGGGGGCTACGAACCGCATGGAATCTGGATCAGGGTAACGACATCGTTGAGGATGTCTCAATCTTCCATTGGTTCGCGACTAACGCTTTCTGGGAAATTGCGGATAACGCGGTCCAGATTCACGGTGCAAACGGCCTATCAGAGGACAATCCATTTGTTGATCATCTCCATCTCGCTAGAGTGCTTCGGATCGTAGAAGGAACTGACGAGATCCAACTCAACACGATCGCTAAGCAAAACGGTCTCCTCTAGACGAAAAATTGATATGTATAATAGATATTACGAAGATTTCGTCGTCGGCGAAACTCATAAAACCGATGATGTCGAAGTTACCAAGCAAGAAATCCTTGAGTTCGGGCAGAAATACGATCCGCTTCCGTTCCATATTGACGAAGAGACCGCAGCGGAAACGCCATTTAATGGCGTAATCGCAAGTGGACTGCAAACTTTTGCACTCTCCCAGAAACAAGTCGTCGATAGTTTCTTTCGAGAAAGCCACCTGCTAGGGAGCGTCGGTTTTGACGAAGCAGAGTTCCCGAATCCTGTTCGTCCCGGAGATACACTTTCCACGACGCTTGAAATCCTTGAGAAGCGCCCATCAAAATCCAATCCTTCCCGAGGACTCGTGACGATTATGCGTAAGGTCGTTAATCAACACGACTCCGTTGTTCTTCGGGTAACCAATAATGTTCTAGTAGAACGGCAATAGGAATAGCATGGTTGGTCCACCGTTCTCTTCTGAAGGACGGGCTTGATTAGACACTCATCAAAATACGGTTTAGCGGTTCTATACTCAGCTTTACACGTTAGTGTCGGCGGTTGAGTGAACGAAGAGGTGGTTGATCTCTTCCATAGAGTCCACAATCATCGGGCCTTGTTTAGACGCTCAAAGACGCGTAGCTCAGCGGCACCTCCATTAGTATCGTGTTCCTAGAAGGTTCCGCTACATGTCTAATTTACTAGGAAGTGAAGCGGGTTAGATTCGGTTGTGCCAACGAAGCTAGCCCGCTTCACTATGCACGTCGTAACGCTGGCCCAAAAAGCCGTCGTCGGGACTCCTAACCCGCCCGTTCAGAAGGGTACTGGCGGCTACGCCGACTGGGTGATCGTGTCGATTCACGGCCTCAAGACGTATCTCAATTTACCGTACCGACGGCTTCTCGAGGTCCTACACGAAATGCCGCGAGTCGCTCGAATCATGGAGTTAGAGATGGCTCAGCCACCTGATTTTACCACAGTGTGTGTCCGGATACAACAGCTCAAAATGCCGCTCTGGCGTGACTTCCTCCGGCTGTCGGCGGAGCTGCACGACACCGGCGAGATTCAGGCGATCGACGCAACCGGCATGGATCGCATCGCGGCGAGCCAGCACTATGCGAAACGCACGAATTACACGTTCAAGGCGGTGAAAACTACCGCGTTGATCGACTGTAAAACTGGTACGATTCTAGATATACATTGCTCGATGAAACAACCGCACGACTCACAGATCGCGTGGCAACTGCTCACGCGAAACCTAGAGAAACTGAGCATTCTCACCGCCGACAAAGGCTACGACTGGGAGCTGCTTCGCCACAAACTCCGGTCATAGGGCGTCAAACCGGTAGTCAAGTACCGCGAGTTCGGCTGGCACGGCGTCGCCAACAATGTCTTGCTTGATGATACGATCGACCACCAACGCTCGAACATCGAGGCGACGTTTTTCGCGCTTCGGCGCAAATACGGCGAGATCGTTCGAGCGAGAACGTGGTTCGGCCAGTTCCGAGAACTCGTTCTCAAGTGCGCAGTCAGAAACGTGGAACTCGCGCTCGACCGCTCAAACACATGAATTCAGGCGTCTAATCAGGGCCTAATTGAGTATATTCATCGAGTCTCGACGTACTGCGCGCTGTACATCGCCTCACCAGGTTCGGACCAGCGGCCGACGGCTTGAGGAGTAACTCTGAAACGCCAATTATTGACGAGTTGTCGGGCGTTTATTGGCGTGTACACAGAGCTCCACGTGGGCAGGGACAGACATCGCACCCATGTTCACGCCCTGTAGTGTTGGAGTCTGACATTCCACCCCTGCCCCTCGTCCGCTCTCATGTTGGAGAGCCATCTCTCGGTCGCTGGTGTGCCCCCGATCCGAATCGGCTATCCGAGACCACCTCCACCACCGATTGCTGATTGCCGCTTGTCCAAGTGGCGAACGAGGAGTTCGATGGTACAGAAATCTCTGAGGTATGCTTAGCGACGCAATGGAGACATCGTAGAACTCGAATACGTCGGAGCGGCCCCCGTGAAACGGATGGCGACGCCGAGCGCGTCGCACAGGTGTACCGGCATTCAGACGGTTACCCAGGTAGCGTTCTGCGGGATCTCTCCCAGCTAAAGGAACTTCTCGATGCGACTCGCGCCGAGCGCGGACCGGGGTACACAGCGGCGACATTCGTGTTCCTCGACAAGCTCTCGACGATCGACCTGTATCTGGATGGTGACCCAGACCGAACGATCCACGCTGACCAACCCTCGGATCTCCTCGAGCCGGACAATATGGAGCACCTCGACCAGCCGATGTTCCTGCTCGGACACGGCGTCGAGAGCCCAGCCGACGGCATTCACGGCGACGAAGAGTACCTCTACGTCGTCGAACTCCCGACCCGGAACCCGTTCGAGGGCCCCTCCGAGTGGACCGTCAAGGTGAGTGGTCACTCCGCCTTCCCCCGGTGGGATGGTCCGACCGAGGAAGCCTTCGAGCGGGCCAGCTGGCAGTTCCACGGCCCGCTTGAGCACGCGCTCGAAGAGCTGGTCGCTGAGCCGGCGTGAACGCGTAGCCCGCTCAGATGATGCCGCCGATGATGAGTAGTCCGACCACGAGCAGCAGCGTCGCGACAACGCTTCCCCCGGCCAGCCACTTGTTCTCCATCGCCTTCTCGTGGAGCGGCATGTCGGCGTACTCCTCGCGGAACGCCTCGAGATTCTCCTGGTCGTAGAAGTACTTCGTCTTTAGCGCGAACCGTTCGGTCACCGCACAGCCCGTACAGATCGGCTCGCCTTCGAGCCGTTCGGTCTTGCTGTGGCTGGAGCAGGCGATGGCCCCGCAGTTCGGACAGTACGTGTACGCCTCGTCGCCGCCGCTCGTGTCACAGTGGACGCACCGATGGATGCCGTCCTCGGCGGTCACTCGTGACGGGCCTGCCGCGTAGTACTCGTAGGGGTAGGTGTACTCCTGAAGTTCCGTCGTCTGTCGAACCTCGGGGAGGTACACTGGTTCGATCGACTGGACGGAGATGTCCGAGCGGTTCGGCTCACAGGTCTTGTTGTACGTGACGTTGTTGTCGCCGGTGTAGGTCACCGTCGTCGTGTGGTGTTGCTGGAGGCGCTCGACGGCCCACTCCTTGTACTCCGTCTGAGTCTGCCCGAACCGGTGCTCCTCGACGTCGTCGAACACCGCTCCGAACTGTTCCGAGTCGAGGTCGATCGTCGCGTGGAGGTTTTCGGTGACCAGCGTCGCGACGTCTTCGTCGACGACCTGCGGCTGCCCGCGTTCGGCGTGGGCAACGAATCGGGTCCGGTCGTTGATCCGGTGGACGACGCCCACCGACGTCTCGAAGACGGCGTTCGTGTCCGCGGTGACCGCGACCACCGGGCGGAACGTCACCGATGAGTGCGGGTCTGGGAGGTCGGCGGCCTCGATGTTCTCAATGTCGCGGAACGCCTCCGCGACGGTCGCGTCGACGTCGGCGGCCGGGTCGTACGGGCGGAGCGTCTCGTCGCAGAGAATCTCGATGCGCCCGTTGTAGAGGTCAAGGCCGATCTCGTCGGCGATCTCCCGGAGGTCCTCGCCATCGAGCAGCTCTATTGGATGGGGATCGTCATTCTGCTGGAGTCGATGCGCGTACTCCTGGGCGGGATTCGTGAACCGGCCGGTCGTGACGACCATCCCGCGTTTCGGGCCGTCGAAGTCGAAGGTCGCGATGGCGGAGTGGAGCTTCTGGACGACCGGTCGCCCGACCGTCCCCGTGTGCTTGCACTCGACGATGATCGCGCGCCGCGTGCCGTCGACGACCTCCTCCATGATGACGTCGCGACCCTCGTCAGCCGTGCGGTCGGCCTGGCGGACGTTCTCGTAGCCGAGGTTCCGGAACACGTCCTCCATTACGTCCTCGAACTCGAACCCCGAGATATCGTCCAGTACAGCCATTCCGATATACCTGGACAGTACGTTGCAACTGTCAAATACGTTGCCGAACGCAGCTACGTCCTGTTTTTGAACCCCCGAGAGGGGTGCGGGGGTGATCGAACGAGCCTCCCGCGAACCAACCTATGAGTGGAATCAGCGACCCACGCTCACACGTACAGTCACGGACTTCGGCAGATCCCGACGTCATCTACGTCGGTTACCGTCGTCGAGGCCGCGCCATCGTCGAGAAGCAATCGGACCAAGAACAGCTCACGCCAGAGCGGAGTCTCAAGCTGGCGAATCACAGTCCTTCGGGCTTCGAATGGGGATATGGTGGCAGCGGGCCGGCCCAACTCGCACTCGCCCTCCTGCTCGATTACACCGACGATGAGGAGGTAGCGCTTGCGGAGTACAAGGCGTTCAAGACCGAAGTGGTGAGCCAGCTAGAGTGTACAGGCCCTGACGGCTGCTGGCGACTCACCGGACGCGAGATAGATGCAGCCCTTCGTGAGATAGTCGACGATCCAGTCGCACCGTCCGTCAACTAACGACCACAGAGAGCAATCAATGTCAGAACACACCCAGCAGCCACGTACGGACGCAGAATCGCCGCAGAACCGTGAGCGTCAGGCACCAACCGAGTACGTCGAGCGAAGCGATGTCGGCGTCTCACTCACCGTCAAACTTACTCGCGGTACTGGCACCCGCGATCAAGACAAGATCACGGCCAAAGTGAAGGGTAAGACGCTCGAAGACGCCCGCGAGGATATGGAAACCCTCCGCGAGTATATCCACAACCTCGCTGAGGACACTCGCCAGATCCAGCCAGCCGACCCACACGAATAGTACTTCTTTTGACTATTGCACAGAATTGTGTAATCAAAGGATGTACGAAGTGTGCGGTGAGAAGGAACTCAAGGTCATCCTCGCGCTTGACCCGGGCGATTCCATCTCAGGCGTCGCGCGGAAGATCGACGAGAACAGGGAGACGATCCGTCGCGTCGTGAATCGCTTCGAGGAGGCGGGATACGTCGCGGGCAACGATGGGCTTCATCTCATCGATCAGACGCTCCGAGACGCCGGTCTCGAGTTCCTGACGGCGTCAGCAGACATCTCGCCACCGTCGATCTCAGAAGCCTATGTCCTCCCGCAGTTCGCGGGGATGGAGTATGCATACACTGGCATCGATGCGGTCTACGTCTGGACCCGCGGTGGCTACCAGGTCGCTCGCGACCCAGAGGACTATCCGCTGTTCATCGCCGTCCACGAGCCCGACCTCGATGCCTGGACGGCGTTCTTCGATCGGTTCGAAATCCCGACTGCGGAAGAACGCCTGCCCGCTGCCGACCTCGATGGTTCGATACAGGTGGTACTCAAGCCGCGGCCACAGATCGAGGCCGAGATGGTCGACGGACGGCCCGTCATCCCACTCGAAGAAACTGTGGCGTTCGCAAACGAGCACTACGCGCACTTCCAGTCAGCGCTCGACATGCTCGGCCGCATGTACGACAGCGTCGACACTGACGCGAACTACCGTCCAAACTGACTTGGGGTTCTGACAAGGAATTTCTTCGACTGGGAGTGGCCTAGCCGCTGTTTGTTGTCGCCTTGAGAGAGCGGAGGCGAACAAAAATGAGCGATTCGTTGAATTCATCCGTCGAATCAGACGGTCTCACACCGGAACAGCGTCTTGAACCGCCAAACACCCGACTCATCAATGCTGGTATCGCGACGATTCACGACATGGAGACGCTCCGAGCCTGCGTCGCCTACGAGAACGCGAACCAGCAGCGCGTCCAGATTCTTCGCCAGCTCAAAGATCGGGCCAGCGAAATCCGCGCACAGGACGTGCAATAGTTGACCGCGGGGTCAAATGAGCGATATGCCCGAGATCGCCCATATCTCGGAGGGGATATGATAGCGTATCAGATTTCCACGCGGTAAATAACCCAGATAACGATGACTCGTAGATGATCGAGCCGCTTGGCTACCAACAATCAGGTCTACGGTGATTTCGACACTCAGTAAACCGATTACCGAGCTGAATATGTAGAACCCAAACCCGAGTTCTACGCTATCTAACAAGAATCGGTCTAAAGGAAGAGTGACGCGGCGGTAATGTTATACCTTAAAATCCTTTTTTCTATCTACAATGAGACAAGGGGTCGAGCTGGTGGATGAAGATATTTCATCATTTGAACCGAAGCAGGCAGTCAAATTCTTTCGTGATCTAATCTGGGCTTCTGCGCCCGATGCGGGAATTCAATCGGAGACCCACGTGAATCTAAATATCTACACATCAGATGGTGGAATTGACGCTGAGGCAGAAAATGAATTTGAGGTAGAAGTGACCACTGCTGACAAATCAAATCTAATTCCGGAGGGAAGAACCGGATACCAAATAAAAACTGGCAGCAAGCCATCAACGTCAGATTGTCAAAATGAATTATTGAATAGTGATGGCCACATTAAATCATATGTGAAGGATGTCGTGTCTTCTGGTGGGAATTATGTATTCGTCACGTTCTCTCAACTGACCTCTGAAGAGAGGGATGAACGCATCTCGGCGATTGAAAACCAGCTCAGTGAGAAGGGCTATGACAAGGGGAATGTACAGCTTTTCGCCACCAACCAATTGGTCGAATTTGCCAATCAGTTCCCCGGCCTCATTTTCAAATACACTTCTATTGAGGGGGGCGGTATTGATATTGGGACTTGGTCTGAACGGAGATCTAATCGAGTTCCAGAAACCTTTGTTGAAACCGATGATCGAAGAGAAGCCAAGGAGAAGCTAAGATCCCTTCTCAAAAGAACGGATGAGTTTGAAGACATTGACAAGTGCCCAGTTTGCAGAGTCCGAGGAACCTCTGGGTTGGGGAAAACCCGCTTAGTATACGAGTGTGTAAATCACGAACAATTTTCGAATCGAGTTATCTACGAAGACGCAGATGATTTTGAAGGATGCGAGTTAGCGACGACCCTGGAGATGGATGAGAGTCGGCAAGCAATCATTATCCTCGATAACTGTTCAAGAGAACAGCACCGGGCCTTCAACAATAGGTACGGTTCCTACGATCGATTGGCGTTGATCACAATCTCGACTGACCGAAGCAAGGTCGCTTCTGATCTTACTTTGACGATTGATCGGTTGCAAAAGGATGATTTGAGGGAGATTTTAGGAAATGAGTATTCAGAGGTACCAAGCCACACCGTAGACCGCTTCGCAACAATTGCGGACGGGTACCCTGAGATGGCATTGCTTTTAGCGGAGCGGTACACCAGAGATGATACGGAAGAGAGCGTCGTTGAAGTCTCTGATTCGACGATCTTTGACCGTCTACTGGTGGGGGACGAGCAAGATGCGCCTGAGCTCAGAGCTGTAAAGCGGATCTTGACGCCCTTTGCATTCTTTGACCGGATTAATTGGTCAGATAACGAGAGCCATCGAGAGTGGATTGTCCGAGCGTTTAATCTGAAATCTGATTACTCCGATGAGGTCATTTCTGAAGTTGTTCAGTATGAGAAGAACCGGGGTGTGCTAAGCGGTGACGACGTACTCTCGCTGCGAACGATTCCATTGGCAACCTACCTGATGAGATCTGCGCTTGAAAGGGATGCTTCGATTCTTGATTCAATATTCCATGAGAGTTGTCCGCCGAGGCTGTTGTGGAGCTTTGCTGAGAGAATTCCCTATGCCAACACCATAGACCAAGCGGTGGAGTGGTCCACAATAACACTCCTCAGAACAGAGTGGTTTGGGAGCTCTGGATTCAAAGCGAACATTGGGCCAGTCTTCCGAGGTCTTGCCGAAGTAACTCCGGGAGAAGCTTTAGAGATACTAGAGAGGTTCTTGGGACCGATGGAGCGTGAAGAATTGGAGAATATTGGGGGACGGAGACCTATCCTGGAAAGCCTGCGTCGGATTGCGGTTTGGGAGACGCACTTCTTTGGTGCAGCTCTACTCCTCAAGAAGTTGGCCGAGGCTGAGAATGATGACAAATTTGTAAACAACTCCACAGGATTGTTCGCGGATTTATTTTCGCCACACTATGGTCCATACGCTCCAACCGAGGTTGCTCCAATGGATCGATACCCACTTTTGGAGGATTTGCTAACTTCGAGGGACTCCGAAAAACACAGGGTGGGATTAGAGGCAGCCGAGCAAATATTGTCAATTAGAGGCAGTAGGGGTGGTGGAATACCCCACCGACAAGGTGCCAAGCCAGCACCAGACTTGTGGGTGCCCGAAAATAATGAACAGAGAATCGAATATTTTAGAGAAGTATGGAAGCTAGTAGAAAGGAACCTCGGACGGTTCCAAGAAAAGCACTTTGAGAAGGCACTAGATATTCTCTTGAACAATTGCCGGAAGCTGGCTGAGAGCGAGGACCTCACCCCCATTATTCAGGATACGTTTCGTAATTTGCTGGACCACAAGGACGTGGACGCGAACGATGTGATCTCCGCCACAAGTGGAATTGTCCATTATGACGCAGATGAATATCCGATGGAGCTCCGCGAATCTTGGGAGGAGTTCGAAAAGGAGATCACAAACCGCGATTTCCACACGAAGCTTAAACGATACGTAGCAGGCTATAACTTGGTAGATCGTTCTGAAGAGCGTGAAGAAATAACCGAGAGGAGGATTGCCTCTCTTGCCGAGGAGATCACGGAAAATCCGGCCCTCATCACCGATGAGTTAGAATGGATGCACGAAGCCTCTTCTGAAAATGCAGGAGATCTTGGTCGGGAACTGGCAAAGCGAGACAACGATCTCGAACTTATTGAAATCCTCCTATCCGGTTTACATTCGGTCGAGCCAGATGCCTCGTGTAGGCTATTTGGAAGCTACCTATACGAAGTGGTAGATTCCTGTGAGGAAGCCCCCAAGAACGTTTTTGATCGGATGATAGATGATCAACATCTCATCAACTTCTTCCCCTTCTTAGTTCGCAGAGCAGACCCATCGGACGAAGCAGCTGAACTGATTTTAGATACTGTCCAAAATGGTGATATTCCACTCCGTAAGATCAGCCAGATCGAGACTATTGCGCGAAGTGGAGAATTATCTGAGGAAATGTTCTTAGAGATCGGGTCTTACTTGATCGATAAAGATTCAGGTGAAGCAGTTGCGATATTGGTCAATTTGGCGGAAGACTTCTATAGGCGGGATGATGCTCCGAGTATCAATGAAGATTTAATTATACAGGCACTCACTCACCCCAGTCTCGTCAATAAGGAATTTGAGGTGGCCGTGGGCGGGCACTGGATCGAGTGGGAACAATTAGCAGAAATAACAATTAAACAAGATATAACTAACGGATATGATATCGCTGGTCCAATCATTGGTTCATTGGGAACGAAGGGAAGCATCGCCGGAATCCGAGAGATCCTCGACATCGTCTTACGACCATTATTGGAAGAAGATCCGGAGAAGGCCTGGGAGCTGGTTGTGGATGGATTCGACACCGACTCCAGCCGAGTTAGAATAGAAGCTTGGTTAGCGGGAACTGGAATAGATTCAGATGATCCTGCTATTCTGTTAGTTCCTGAATCTGTCTTATGGGATTGGGTTGATGTGAACCCGGAAGAACGTGGTCCACAACTAGCACGTTGTATACCACCAATGGAACACGACGGATGGTGGAATTTAGCTCACGAAATACTCATTCGTTATGGGGATATCGATGACGTTGTTGAGGATTTGAACGCCATAGAACAAGGTGGAAGGTGGGGGAATGACATATTCCGAAATCGTCGAGATAAACTACAGCGATTGCGTTCGAAATCTTCGGACCAAAACGTTCGCCGATGGATATCCCAGAAAATTCGTGAGGTTGAGCGATTTCTATAACCATTCCGGGTACTTTCTGTGATGCTAATCCAGCTCGATAACCGATGAGGGACATCCACGATGCTGTATTTCGCCATGTATGCTGCACGCCAATTTTTTCAGAGTTGGAGTAGATCCCGAGTTTGGCTTTCCTCCCGGAACACCATCGTGATGCACTCATGCTCTCTATTCAGCACCGTCGTGAGATCTATTAATTGAGGCCTTCCAACAAGGCCGAATTGCTATAGTCTGAACTATAATAGTCTGAGTTCTAACTTTGAAGCGACGCTGAGGGGCTAATAGCCGGTGGTGGTTTTTCGACCCCCAGCAGGGGCGCGGGCAATCCGAACGCCCGCATGCAACCGATGGAGATGAACTCGACTACCGACCCACGAGCAGTCGTACAGGATGCGAGTGAGCGATGGCAGGCGAGTGCAGACTGCGTTGAGTACGTCGGAATGCGTGTCGATGGAACGCCAGTGGTCCTGAACCTCACCGCACACGAACGCCTCTCCCCAAATCGAAGTCTCGGTCTCGTGCGGCGTAGCCCGGCGGGATTCGACTGGGGCTATACGGGAAGCAGACCGGCACAGCTCGCCTGTGCGCTCCTCCTCGATTATACCGACGACGAAACCGTCGCCGAGAAACACTACATCCAGTTCCGCGACGACGTGGTCAGTCAGTTGGTGTGTGATGGCCCGGCCGACTGCTGGCACCTCACCGGAGAGGATATCGAGGCGGAACTCGCCGAATTCGAAGAGTCCCGAGCACTCACGCCAGATGGTGGGACGCCGTCATCGTCACTGCCGGCGAACTGGAGTGCGGTGAGCCGGACAGATCGGACAGTCTTCCAACGTCGGGATATCGACCACTACGTCGTCCTCGCCGAAGGGAGCGAAGAGTGGTTGATCATACTTTGTGCGCAGGGGGACCGAGCGTATCCCGCCCCGCTTGACCATCGAACACTTCCGGTCGAGAACGACCCTGCTTCAGCCGTTCAGGCACTCGTCGCTGAGAGTAACGACCTCGTCAAGCCAGAGGAGGAGACCTGATGGAGAGAATCCGACTCTCGCGGGCCACGTATCAACTCATCGAACGCGCCGCCAAGGCGTTGGAGTGCATCGTCCGAGAACTCGAGCGACACAATGACCGGCACGAGCGAACAGCGGGGGAAGACACAGACGAGAGGAGTCCCCGTGAATTATGACCGGTGAAGCGACGCTCGACGATTTCGAGGCCGAGACACCATGCGGAGAGTCCAGCTCGCTCACGCTGGAAGAGCGACTCCTCGCCCCGATCTCCCCGTCCATCGGTCTACGGGTGATTCCGGGTCGCGGCGATCCGCTCTATCTCCAAAATCGGGGAAGAGAGCGGTATCTCTTCCGCGACGAGCACGATCGGTGGTTCATCTTCCAACCGTCGGCGAAAGACTCAGAAGATGGGTTCGTCCGCTGGGTGTATCTCCCAGCAGACCGGCCCGAGCGGCTGGCGCAGTCGGCGCTTCGTCAACAGACGGTGATCGGCTATGACTACGTCCGGCGGTCGGTTGCACCAGACCCAATCAGATCAACGGTGACGGCGATGTTCGTCACAGAACGCTGGCCCGAGACGATCTACGAATGTGGGTCATGTGAGGCGCTGTTCGATACGGCACGAGAGCACGCCCTCCATTGCTGGGATGTTCATCCCTGGGTGCCGAATCCAGAGCAGGTACGCCGGCGGCGTCAGCCCAACGAGTGAGTTGGAAAATCCTTGGCAGGTATCGGAGCCGTCCAGATAATTAACCAACAAAGTGCGGTCTGGGGTTTAATGTTGGTTAATGGTGGACTGCGACTCCGTTTATTGCCCCTCTGAGAGGGTGCAGGGCGGCCGGATTCGCCCTCGCAGGGCACATTCATGTCGCTCGATATCAGCCCCAGCAGCAGCACTGAACGCGAGATTTCCGCTGCCAGACAAGCCGACAGCGTGGCGTTCCTTCATCGAGCGCCGTTCGCTCTGGATGCCTACAGGCTCGGCTACCTACCTGGGTTCCGAGAGGACTGCGGATATCAGCAGGCCCAGTATCAGGACCTGAACATCCCCGTTGGAATGTTGGATAACGACTTTCGGAATCCCGATCTGGATCGGTACGTCGCCCGATTTTTCGAATACGAACCCACGGTTGGCGTGATCGGAGATGCGTACGAGAGAGACGACGTCGACAAGTACGTGGCCGCTGCCCGCAAGATTCAGGCGAGTTATCCCGACGCAGAACTCGTCATCGTCCCAAAGTGCCGCGAGGTGATCGACACGATCCCGAACGACCTCGTGGTCGGCTACTCGCGGGGGTATGCCGACCGATTGGCGCATGAGTTCTCCGAGCCGACCGACTGGCGTGGCCGCCGTGTGCATATCCTCGGTGGCAGTCCACCGAAACAGTGGGACGTCATCCAGCAGCTGACCCGACCGACACTCACAGGCGAGCCACCGACCGACATCGTCGGCCTCGATTGGAACGGACTCCATCGCGGCGCACAGTTCGGGGAGTTCTGGACAGCTGACGGGTGGGATGATAGCGGACGTGACGCCTCCCACGTCACAGTTCGGAAGACAGTCCGACACAGTCTTGCCCGGATCAAGGCCTTCTGGCAGTCTCACGGTGTGTGGCCCGACTCGACACCACATAACGACATCCTCGAAATCGAGTACGAGGGCCCGTCACCAACCGATCTCGATAGTGCTGTGTGTACCGAATGCGAAGCGAACGTCTGGACGACTCGGTGCGGTCCCTTCATCGCTGAGTATGATACCGGCGTGCTCTGTGGCTACTGCAGCTACGAGTGCTACTTCTCACATCGCCATCGGAACAACCTGGAGGAGATCGCCGGCGAGCAGAGCGTGTACATTCCACCGGCGTGACGCTACGAGTGGTTTTTCGCGCCCCGGAGGGGGCGAGGGCTCGATCCAAAGAGTCCTCCGAGAAGGTGATTTTCCGTGAGTCAACAACAGCGTCCGAACAACTTCTCGATCGACGACATTCCAGTCGACGTATCGAACACCCAATCAGGCGAGGTCGACCCCGCTGAAGTACCCGAGGAAATCCGGTCGATCACTCGTGGACTCGCAAGCGAGCAACCACCGACGAATCCGCTCGTCGTCCTGAAGGCCGCTCGCTGGTGGTATATACATGGCAAGGGCGGGACCGATCCCGCGTTCCAGTGGGCCATCGAGTGGGTGCGACACCTCGCGACGGACACACCCAGCGATGTCAACCAGTTCGATACGTTCCTCGAATATCTCGTCACGATCGGGTTCGCTGACGAAAAGGCAGCGCTTCGATAACCGGTCCCCCATTCACACTACGGGGTGTTTGACCGGGCACTATCTCGAACAGAAACGGGGCTGACCGCAACTTGTCCAGATAGGAGGACGTGTACTTAGAACCGGTAGCATGCAACGTCTTCTCCACCACAGGTCGGACACGTTTCAGCGTCTTCGGAAAGGGTCGTTCCGCAGTGTCGGCACTCATACAGGGTGGAGATCGTGGACATACGAGTCCCAACGACCCCGCGGAGCGTTTCGACGAGACCCATCCTCCCTGTGCTTGTGTCGCACTGGTTGTTAATCCTAGCCTCCGATAGCAGCCCCAATCTAAACCCCCCGAAGTCGCGCCGATGTTTATCGTGCGCCCCCGAGGGGCGCGGCGCGTCCTGACTTCTCGGAGACGTCGTCGTACTCGATGTGATGCAATCCATGATGACAGCCAGTGAGTCGGGTATCTCGTTCGAGGAGACCGACACCCGACACGACGAGATGCACAGTACCATCGAAGACTGGATCGACGAGCTCGTCGCAGACGTCGACGAGGCAAAAGCCAGCCAACAGTTCCAGGAGTGGCTCGATGTCCAGTCCCGGTTCCACGACTACTCCCATCGCAACACCCTCTTGATCAAGCTCCAGTGTCCCGAGGCAACCCGCGTAGCGGGCTACAATACGTGGCGGTCGGAGTTCGACCGGCACGTCCAAGAGGGCGAACAGGCGATCTGGATCTGGGCACCGATCATCACGAAGCAGTGCCCTGAGTGCGAGAACTCACCGAGCTACCACGAGCAAAGCGACTGTGACTATGACGAGACACCGGCCGAGGAGTGGTCCGAAGGACTGGTTGGATTCAAACCAACGGCAGTCTTCGATGTGTCTCAAACCGAGGGCGAACCGCTCCCCGAGCTGGAAACCGAGGCCACTGGTAACGCTGACGACCTGGTGCCAGCACTCCTTGATGCGGCAGCTACGCTCGATATAGACGTCCGTGTCGTCGACGCTGCTGAGTGGGAGCATGGCGACGCGGAAGGCGTCTGCAAACACCGGACTCTCCACGAGGGCCAGCCAGTCGTCGAAGCGAAAGCCCGCTCAAATCAGGCCGATCTCGCGGTGACATTGGTTCACGAGTACGCCCACGCGCTGCTTCATTTCGATGGCGACGACGAGCCCGAGCGCGCAAAACGCGAGGTCGAAGCGGAAGCCGTTGCGTAC
The DNA here is from genome assembly GCF_024298885.1 of Haloglomus halophilum. Lineage (GTDB taxonomy): Archaea > Halobacteriota > Halobacteria > Halobacteriales > Haloarculaceae > Haloglomus > Haloglomus halophilum. The sequence goes on along the minus strand of NZ_CP101167.1, from coordinate 22,421 downwards.
ATCGTCGGGCGGTATTTCAACCTGGATACGAGCGGGTCAGCGTTCTATCTTGCCGCGTGGCAGGACGACGATGCGGAGAGCATTCAGGAGCGTCTCGGTCGAATCAGTTCGACCGCTCAGGAGATCATCGGGACGATCTCCGAAGGCTGAACACGCCTTCTCCGGCTGTTAACCAACGCCGGGGATGCTTTGTCCACACTGTTGGTTAATTCGGCCGGCGTCCGACCCCGTGTGTTTCGATCGGTCCCGAGACATACGACTGACGGTCGATATTATCGTTCAGAATCGATTCGGCGCTGCTGGTCACGAAGGAACTCAACGACGGCATCGATATCCTGTTCGGGAACCGTTTGCTGTTCGAAGACTCCTTTGAATGCATCTGCGAAATCCTCCGACGTGAGGCGGTTGAGGACAGTCTCGATGCGACCAGCGAGCTTCTCGGACTCTCCGCGATGCAGATGAGTCGCGATCCGGTCGAAATCCGCGCCAGCAGCCAGCACTACCAGATCCCGGGAGTCTGCCTTGCGCCCACTGTGAAGTTTCACCGCGAACAGCAGTTCCCGTTCCGGAATCCTGGCTGTTACCGGGCGGCCGGTTCGCAGTTCTTGGGTGACAGAGTGCTGGGCCAGATAGCGATACGACCATTCAGCTTCCGTCTGGCGACAGCCAAGTGCGTCGACCATCGCGTCGAACCGAACCGGATTCCCGATATCTTTCGTAAACCGGATAGTACGGCCCTCGTAGAGCTCGCTTCGCTCGACATCGGCCGTTTTCTCGTAGCCGCGGTCGGTGAGAAGGTCGGTGTAGTCGTCAACCGCTTGTGCCGGAATGACGACGTCGACGTCCGTGGTGAAGCGTTGATTGAACGCCGCGATCGCCCACCCACCGACGAGCACGTACGGCAGGTCAGCGTCAATGACAGCCTCCAGGGTGTCCAGCAGCTCGTCTTCGCGTTCACCGAGACTCATGCGTTCAAACGCGGATCCTCGTGGGACGCGTCGATATCGCGGTCGTACTCGTCGGCGATCATCTCCAACGCCGGTTCGTAGTTCACCCGGTACTCCAACATGTGCTCGATTGCCTCATCCAACGGAATAACCGGATTGCCGTCAACCCACTCGCGAGTGATCTCCCCACTCGTCGGGAACAACACGTACGAGACAGTCGCATCGTAGTCGGTCGCGTCCGGCCGCTCTTCGATCCGGCTCGGAATCCCGAACTCATCAAAGAACGCCGTCCACCGTTCGATATCCCGGTCGGCGACCTGGATGAAGATCGGATAATCGTCGTGGCCGCGAGCGATCTGATAGCCGCCGTGGGTCCAGACGTAGACGCCATCGATTTTCGTGTACGCAAAGGGCATCCCGGCGAAGTGTGGAATGACGTAGCCGTCGTCGATCGAGGGGGGGACAGCGCGAGAAATGGCCGCGACGAGGTCGTAGTAGCGATCCCTGACAACGTACTTCTCGATGTAGACGCCGTCTTCACGCCGGATGAAGCCTGCGTCCTCTAACCGCTCGATCCAGTCGTAGACCCACGAGTAGGAGCCGTCGATCTTCTGGGCGATTCGCCGGATCGAGTCACCCGGCCGGGCCGCGACCATGATCTTCGCCGCGGTCTCGTCGACGTACTCCATCATCGTTAGTTATCGGTATCGCATCTAGCGGTATTAGTCTTGTCCCTCGTATTTCCTATGGAGTTATCTCTATACAGATATACAATTCTTGGCTCCGGTAGTCCGATCCGGCTCAGCATTCGAGCAGAGAAGGGTTAACCAACAGAGGATACGACTGATCGCTATTTGTTGGTTAAGTCTATCAGCGCCCGCCGAGGGGCGGAGGCGCAGTCCCGTCTCCACGAACCATGACCGACCGATATCTAACGACCGTTCTCGACGATGCAGAGCGGGTCGCAGAGCACCACGAGCAGGTCGCCCAATCATCAGACAATCCGAATCACGAGTATCTTCGGTACGCCGTCCTTCGGCTACTCGAAGACGAGGCTGACGAAACATCGGTGGAGATACCGCAGATTGACGGCGTGACTGTCGGATACGGGGAGGACAAAGCGATGTACGAGAGCTGGGATGACGACGTCGAGTGGTGGGAGACGGTTCCGCCGCAGGCGGAGTGTACTCGCTTCCGGATGTTCTACCCCGACGAGTACGAGGCTGTTCCGCGAGTCATCGTCGACGTGATGGCAGCACTCGGGGCGTGGCGTGTCTGGACTGGGAGCGCTGCCGCCTGTGGCTCCTACGATCATCGCGAGCGCCGTGAGATCCACTACCTGTGGCCGGAAGGCCATCCGGTGGAGGAAGTGCTCCACGAGCGGCTCAGTGGCCCTGCGGAAGCCGTCGCTCCGGACGGGGGTCGAACGGGCGACGTTCGCGACCGACTGGTCGTCGACGAGAACACACAGTCGCAGGACGATCTCGAGCCCCGCACGGCGCGTGCCGTCGCTGAAGCGATGGACGTCTCGCTCCTCTCGAAAGGTGGCCGCTACGAAGTACAGTCCGCGTCCGGAAACCGGTACGAAGTTGACGTCGTCGACGAGTCGTGTTCCTGTCCCGACTGGCAGCAGCGCTCACCCGAAGGCGGCTGTAAGCATCTGCGTCGCGTCGATCACGAGATCAAACAGGGTCGTGTTCCACGTCCGGATGGTCGGCTCCCAACGACCTCAGGGTAAATCGCCATCTTTCTCGTCGGAATCGCTCTTATGCGACTGAGTAGTGTGGCGGCACACTAGACTTTTCACGGCCGGTCACCTACCGTGAGGTATGAGTAGCGACAGAATCGACGCCGAAAGCAAGGTGTCTGGAAACCAGGCAAACATCCCCGCCCGGATTCGGCGTGAACTTGATATCGACGATGGCGATCACCTCCGTTGGCGTCTCGAGGACGACGGGAGCATTCGGGTCCACGTCATCCAACAGCAAACCGGCACGTTCGCCGACTTCGACGGCTACGCTGGTGAGGAGGCGGCCGATGTGACGAGCGAGCACGACGCCTGGGGCGTCGACGTCGAGTAAATGCCGCGGGCACTCATCGATACGACAGTCCTCTTTGCCGCCGCATACCGGCGGGATGGATCCCACGACGTTGCGCTCCCAGTGCTCCGAGGCATCGACGATGGAGCGCTACCGGAGGCAGTCGTCCTCGACTACGTGCTCGCGGAAACGCTCAACGGCCTCACGACCCACGCCGGCCACGACGCAGCCGTCGATCTCCTCGATCGCATCGAAGAAAACGCCCGCTTCCACATCGACTCCCTCACCACCGATGCCCTCGCGACCGGGAAGGCACTCTTTCGTCAACACGAACCCCTCTCCTTCGTCGATGCCTGCATTGTGGCGTATATGCAAACCGAGGGGCTCGGCTACCTGTATGCCTTTGACGACGATTTTGACGCTGTCGAGGATGTCTATCGACTCGATACAGCAACGAACCCCTACGATCCGAACTGACGCTGGCAGACGGCACTGCTGCTGACGATGTTCGGTCTCAGGATAGTCGTACCTCGTAGTCAGCCGCCAGCTCCTGGAACTCGTCCCACTCCGGAAGCTGGTCATCTGCGACCTCACCGTGCGTCTCAAGGTAGCGGAGCAAGGCGTCGATTTCGTTTTCAATGTCGTATTTCGCTGCCTGCTCTCGGAGATTCTCCTCGTCGACGTCGACGTGGCTGAGCAGGAGGAGACAGTACGAGCGGTGGCGGCTGCCATCGTCGATTAACAGCGTGTGACAGCAGAGCTCCGCCGGCGAGACTACGTCGAGGTCTTCGGAGTAGACGTAGTAGCGGTGGCCGGTGAGCAGGAACTGGAGGTCGAAGGCGGCGAATCGAGCGAGGCCGGTTTCGTGGAACGCCTCCGCGTCGATTTCCGTCTCGGTCTGGGCGAGGAATTCGTCGTAGTCCTCCCAGAGAATCGTGCCCTTCGGGGCGACGGCTTCGAGGCGGGAGCGATGCAGATGGTGTGCGAGTTCACGTGCGACCGCGTGGAGGCGGTCGAAGTCGGCGTTGAACTCGTAGTGGCCCTCGACGGTCCCGACGAGCCCACGATCACGAAACCGCTTGAGGACGCGGTTGATCGTGTTGCGGTAGTTGTCGCTCCGGTCGGCGATCTCGGAGACAGTTCGCGGCTGGTCAAGGTAGTACAGCACTTCGAGTGCTTTGCCGGTCAGTAGCTCGGGGAAGTCGATGTGGGAGTGCTGGCGGACGAGGTCCTGGTAGCGTTCAACGGCACGAGCATCCGACGGGACGACTCGTTTTCGCCGGCCATCGCGTTCCGTGTAGACGAGTCCCTTTTCGACGAGGTCCCCGACGGCACGAGAGAGATAGCTCTCGCTGTGGTCGAGCTTCGTCGCGAGTTCGGAGATCGTGTCGCCGCGGTCGACCGTGGCGAGGACCTCAAGCTCGATGCGCCGGAGCACGGTGTAACATAGTAGGAAACTTCTTTATAAACAAGTTTCGAGTAGTGTTACAGACAGCCATCGTGAGAACCGTCTCCATCGTCTTAACCAACAAAACTATGGAGTCGCGGATAGTGTTGGTTAACACGAGAGCAGCCGATGTCCTACGAACCCCCGACCCCACCGGCGAACCTCCCAACGGAGATCGTCAACACGCTCAACGAAGCCTCATCGGAGCATCTTCGGGACGTTGCCAGCTACGCCGAGGCGTTGGCCGAATACAAGGAGCGTGAAGCTCGTCTCGAGGAGGAAGAGGCGGCCGCCGCCGACGTCGAGGAGCGCCCCGATGACCTCCCGGACGACGTGCCAGCGAAGGCGACGATCACGATCAAGGAAATCAACGACAACCGCTACTACTACTGGCAGTGGCGGGAAGGAGATTCAGTGACATCGAAGTACAAAGGACCGGTGAATCCCGACGAGTGAACTCAACTCGGGGCTCCCACCCTACGTTGCCGTCGTTTCCCCACGGTCTCCGTATCATCGATGGTATCGGCGACAAGAAAATCGTAGAACACACCCCCGTTTTCGAGTTGTAAATGGGAGAGGGCAAGGAGATACCACAGTACATCGACCGGCACGTCAAATCTCTTGACTCACCCACCCCCCGTTTTCGAGTAGTAACGAGACATCCCGACGAAGGACACCCCCCATTTTCGAGTAGTAAGTGTGGGGTGAATACAGGCGGGATTAGTTCTTACTCCGGAACTGCTTCAGCCGTTCGCGGACAACCGCGCTGATAGTCGCCTCTTCGTGAGCTAGATCTTCGAACCGGGAATCCTCACGGATCGTCTCCATGATCGTTTCCGGATCCTCGGAGAGGGAGAAATACATATGCACTCCTCTGCCTCGCCCCTTGCCCCGACGCTCGAAGTCCAACACACCGTACGTACTCTGTTCTGTGACGTGATTTACGAACGTCTCGCGACTGTACTGGTCTGCGTCCATCGTATCAGCAATGAATTGGTACGTCTTGAACGCAGGTCCAGCTGGGATCCACTCAGGATGTTCTCTTGCGTAGTTGGCCGTCGCCGCCACGGCGTAGATAGAGAGTTTCTTTTGAGTTGAAATGCCGCTGATATGGCGGAGCTTGCGGTTTTCGGTGTATTTCTCCTGGGCTTCACGGACATCAGTCTCGGTAACTGTGTCAGCTCCACGCCGCTCAGCTAATTCGCCAGCCCATCTGAGGAGATCAATCGCTTTCCGCGCATCCCCGTGCGTTTGGGAGCCGAACGCAGCAACAAGCGGAACAACGTCATCTGCAAGTGAGTCTGGCTTGAAGGCGTCCCGCCGGTTGCGGAGAATACTACGGAGTTGGTTCGCATCGTAATCGTCGAAGAAGATATCGTCAGGGTTGTAAGAACTCTGTGCGCGGCTGTTGAGGTCCTTCATAAAGTCGGCGTAGTTCGTGATCGTCGTGAGCGAGATGGGACCATCAAAGTCAGCGAGTTTGCGAGCCCGTGAAAGCTGGTAGATGAGAGAATTGTACTCTGCCTCCTGATACGGTCCCTCGAGCATATCGATTTCATCGAGAATGAAGATGACACCGTCGTAATACTCTCGCATCAGTTCGTACAGTCGCTCCAGCTTCTGATCCGTTGAGACACCGGTTTGGGGAACACCAGGATCAACGCCAAGGTCGTCGGCAGCAGCTTTGACTAACCGATAGACAGCCCGATCTGCGGTCTTCGGCCCCTCGCAGTTGATTGAAATGACCCCGAAGGTCTTGCCTTGGGATTCACACAGTTCGACGATCTGTTTACAGACTGCATGAATGATGAGCGATTTCCCCGTTCCAGAGGGACCACTCAGAAGCATATCGGGGATCCCCTCATTCTGGAGGATCGGTTTTAGATTGTCGACGACACGGCCTAGCTGGTCGTCACGACCGACGATACGATCCTCGTCGATGATGGTATCTGACCGGACGAGGTCTTTGTTCGCGAATACCCCACCGGACGACTCGGTTTGGAGCCGATCACGAATTGAGATACCGCCACCGTCGCCGTTAGTTGCTTCTTGAGACGAATCGGCGGGATCTGATCCGTTTCCGAAGGTCGCTTGTGACGTGCCAGGAGACTCCACCTCCTCATCCATCGATTCGGGGTTTTCAGGATCAGCAGCAGAAGATTCACCACCCTCCTCACCTTCCGGATTATTCGATCCTGCTCTACGTCCCTCTCGTCCCATTATGAACCCCCTCGAACTCTGGGTATAAAAATATGGACCCTTGTGGAGTTGTAACCGGGCGAAAACAGGCTATCTAACGACTACAGACCCGTATCCTCTGGATGAGTCAGATACCGTCTTCGGAATCTATCACCCTCCGTTGTCGAGTTGTAACGGTTCGACGAAGCTCGCTATCGTCGAACTTCCTCGATGACCCGGACCCCCCATTTTCGAGTTGTAAGATGTTGGGGGCGGTAACACACCTGGTTCGATGCTCCCACCCTCATGTTGTAAGGAGAAGTGAGTCGAGGTGGGTCTCGGAGCAAAATCCACATAATCCGGATTTTGTGAATGATGCTCAGGGTGATACGGTCTTTCTCACACTCCCCGTTTTCGAGTAGTAAGCGCCAGAATGATTGCGAACGAACGACGCTCGTAGAATCCGTTCACGAGTGAGAGGAATACCAGGTTTCGGATATGATTGCTGGTGAAGCCGCTTTGGTGATCTCAAATGTTTCACCCCCTCCCCCCTTTTTCGAGTTGTAAACTCGTAGCCTCGGGGAGGGGGTGAACAGCAAGAGGGACTGCAAAGCAGCCGATAGTGGCGAATATGCACGATAGATAGGTTGAGTGTCTAATCTTCCAACTCACAACTAGATATGCGAAAGTTTATGTCACACCCTATCTTACCATAACCGTACTAGAGACGAATAGAATATATCGTCTAGCTGAGCTAGACGATTGATGTCTCGGGATGTAGATAACGACTCCATCTCGCTTGTGGTTCTCATCCCGCGTATTATCGCGTCTTACCACCTCTACACCAACTTTAGTTACCTCAACTCTCGCTACACTACGTCTTGGATAGCCTGTTCCCCGCGACTTACAACTCGAAAAAGGGGGGAGGGGGTTCGTCAGGTTCAGTCCGTGATACCGACTACATGTGTTCCACTGAGCTCACGCCGGATGTCGTTCTAGTTCCAGTCAAAGCGAGACAGTATACTCTCGACAGCTCGGACCAGCTGCGTATCGTAAGGAGATGCATCGAGGTGTCGATCTCTTTGTGAGCGAGGACAACGCGGTCCCGCGAGGATTTCTCGTCGTCGACGATCACGTACTCGATATCTTGTCCGGGATGGACGGCAAGGTCCTGAGTATTCTGTGTTTAGCTTTCTCGGTGTCAGCGGATATCCTGCTCTGCCCCGAACTTCTGGGACGTTCCGGAGGCTCTGCCCAGTTCTTGCTTTCTGTTCAGTAGGTCGTTGTCGTCTCAAGAAAACGATCCTCCCGAGACACTCGTTGAGGAGGACAAGGCTCGGGACGTGACTGTTGAGGAAACGATTAGGATGACGGCATCGCGAAGGCTGACCGCGGCTACGTTTTGATGGTTCCGGGGAGTAGCCCGGCGACGAGATTCGAACACGACGGGGACCATTACTCGAGTGAGGTACAGAAAACAGCTGAAACACGGGTGTTCGATTTTCGGTCAATCGTCTCTTGGAATCGCTTGTGGAGTATATCCCAACGCTCCTCTAACTGGTCAACCTTCAGGTGAAGCACGTTACTTCCATATTGATGGACTCTTCGAGTCGAGTAAAGCAATAGCTGATTATTTTTTCGGAGATGCGTACTCATGAACGCCCTCAAGGAGGAGGACGCGCATTCCGAAATTGGGGGAGAATGTCGTATTAAAAAAGCGAGTCGAGTTCGTCCGCATCATCTCCAAGAATCGATTCGAGATGGCGATCCGAGGACCCAGCCCTCTCCGAATTCGTGGTCTGTGCTTCACTTCCGACTGATCGCAATTCTCGAAGTCGATCAGCACCTGATATACCAGAAAACAGAACAACGACTGCGACCGTGTTCGACTCTGGAAGTGGGTAATCACCGCCACGTATCGAAAGACACCCGGTTTGCTCTTCTACCCATGTTCGCCCACGTTCGATTCCTTTACGGGTGAGACTGTCACTGGGACCGGCGACGATAACGAGGCCGCGGTCGATCGAGACGTTGGCGGGTTCGACTGGGAGGGTGAGACGGCCAAGGGTTGCACGGCGAACGAGACTTGTTATCCGATTCGTTCCCCCAGCTGAATCCGGGGAAGACCCACTCGTAAATCGGGAGAGGAGGCCTGCCGACTCAGCACCGTTCTCCTCGTCGAGTGGCTGGGAGGCATATCCGAGTGTGGAGACACCACCGCCCTTGAGAGTGTTTATGATTTCGCTTGCATCGACGACACTTTCTGGATTCGCGGTTCCCATGTCAATGTCACCCACTCCGAAGAGGACGCCAAGGCGAGTCGCGAGCTCTCGATTGATCGCTGTGTATCCGCCCGTCAGTGACTCGTTTGCCTGTCGATGGGCGTCGTTATCGAAGACAAGGAGGTTGTCCAGTTCCCGGACAGCAGTCTGTGAGGAGCGAGCGGCATTGAGTGAATAGAGCCCGCCTTCATTGGTGCTCGGGAGAATGCCGAGCCCATAAACCGGCTCAGTATACAGCTGCTTGAGGTGCCGGCCGACGACGGGAAGGGCACCACTTCCCGTCCCTCCACCGAGGGCAGCGACGAGGAGAAACGCATCGATTTCATGGACAGGAATCGTGTCGATGACGTGCTGGATCTCGGTGATATCTTCGGTGGTGATTGTGGCACCAAGCTCATTATCGCCACCGACACCCTGCCCGCCGACCTGTGACTGCCCGATGAGTACCCGTGCGTCCGCTGGAACGTGCTCGAGTGCGTTGAGATCAGCCGTTGCTGTGTTGACCGCGAGTGCATCATGGACGATGTGGCTGTTCGTTCGCTGATCGTACTCAAGGAGGGCATCAACGATTTTCCCACCCGCTTGGCCGAGACCGACGACGCCGAGTTTCATATGGGACCACCCTACCTACCCGGTAACAGTTTGTAAAGCCAGTTTCCCGGTTTCGGGTAGTGAAGCGGTGTACATCTGGTCGGAGCGAATGCCCCGGGACGTGACCCCCGCGGCGATTCACTGGTCAGACATTCGATCATCGTCCCAGGATCTCCGAACCGTCGAAGGTAACCGGTTGATACAATTGTGGCAGTATCGATATCCGACGGGATTCCGTGCGCCACAGTTTTGGCAGACAACAACCCAGTCATCTGCTTTTGAGGTATCCTGTTGCACCTTCCGTGCTTTGACCGCGATAGCAGGATGGGAATGGCGGCGACGTCGTAGACGGGGGAGTACGAAGAAATACCCGAAGACGAGCAGTACACCGATCGCAACAAGGGCGATTTTGGTTTCATCCGAGACCGTGATTGCGGACATCCATTGGCGAACAGAACGAACGAGTTCAGTCAGCATTTCGTCTAGAAGTGAAAGCTTCAATATGACATCCTGCACGGGCACTATTCGTGCAATCGTTCGCCAATGGTATCTCCGTTAAGCACGGTTTCGGATAGCGAATCCCAGAGTCCCATTAACAAGGAACGAACTCAAATCTCTGATTGGGTATCTATGATATCCGGAAACCCACGGTGAACGGAGATCACGATACCTCAAAAGCCGGTTGAAAACAGATTAGAGGTACCCTTCGATTCGTCGTGCCCACCCCTCGTCTGTAGCTCCCTTCCCCACCCCTGCCCCTTTCCACTACGGAACCCGACACTATTAGGAAAGATTGATACGACAACCGTAGCAAAAACTGAATACGAACGGTTGCGGGACGTCTTCGGACCGTGAAGCCAATCCCTCAATCGTACATACGCGGGGAAGCAACGCAGAGGTGGCATGGACTGTGAGCAAAGAATGGGAGCCAGAGAACGTGTTCGACGTCCTCGGGAGCGAGGTTGCTCGGCAAATTCTTGCGTTAGCCAGCCTCAAACCCCTGTCAGCCACCGAACTCGCCGAACACTGTGGGATCTCGGAGCCAACGATTTATCGACGGATTCACGCGCTCCAGGAATACGATATGCTGGACGAACAGATGGAACTCGACGATGAGGGCCATCACTACAAACGATTCAGAACGAGTCTCAAGGAGGCACGGTTCCAGGTTGACGAAGGACAGTTCGATATCGATATCCAGCTCAAGAAAGACTACTCTGACAAGTTCACGGATTTCTGGAACGACCTCGAAAAGGGAGCGACAGAGGTCTCAAACGATACGAACGCAGACTCTCGTCACCGTGATAGTTCGTCGTCTGATCTCAGTGGTGGATAATCATGGCTGAGCCGCCGGAGTTCTGGAGTTTCCTCGTAGCCAATTCACTCCTGTTCATCGCCGGAGGAAGCTTGACCGTGCTCAGCTATCGAGCCTATCTTCGCATTCAACAACACAGCCTCCGCCTCGCAGCAGGAGGTTTCGCACTCATCACTCTCGGTGGCCTCCTCGACATCATCTATCAACTCGGTGTTCGGCAAGACTACAATCTTGGTGCCCGTGAATCGCTTGCGCTTCAAACGCTTGATAGCCTGGTTATTACTGCAGGACTTGTCGTTATTTTCTATGCCCTATCTCGGTACTGACTGTTTACGACGAAAGCCTGTTGGACGCTATATTCCGGACTTGGTTGATCATAATCCGTTGGATTAATCAGTTGTCGTAGGTGACGGTGAGTTCGGTGGTCGGTCTTCTTCATTTAGAGCATCCGGTTGTGGGGCTTCTCCAAACCCGCAACTAATAATGCGGATGAGGGCATCCTCAACGGATTCATCGAGTTCTGTTACGTCCTCCGTCTCAAGTTCAACGACAAACCCTGTTGTGATGTTCGGTGCCGTCGGAATGAACACTACATCACGTCCATCCGACGCACGATTTCCAGTCTTGAATCCAGTCATATACATCCCGGGCCACGTTTCAACTCGCACTGGCGTGCGTAGGTGGTCAGTGCCGTCAACAACCGTCTCGATTCCCATTTTCGAGGCGTTATAGACGATTCGCAATCCAGGGATACGATTCACGAGCGTATCCAGTGTGGCTTCAACGATTGTTCCAGTCGTCGTCCGCATTAATGAGCCGGTGACCAAGACGAGCCCAGCGAACCCGGCGAGAACGATTGCGACGCGAACGATTGGTGGCTGCACAGCATTCAATACCGGGAAACTAGCAAGCACACTGTATATCCATATGACAACATACGCTATGACGAGAAGCGGAGCAAGAACAACGAGACCACTCGCTGCATCTCCTCGCCACGTTGTGAATCGGCCAGGCATATAATTAATCCAGCCACCCCCAGCAGTCATCGCGTTTGGTAGAGATAAGAGTCATAACGTGAGACGGCAAAATATCCACATCGATTTCTTGGAGTGAATTGGCCCTGCTACCGGATCGAAAGCAGAGATGAGTCATAATTCCTCGTTCATAGTTTCATTCCCCGAAAGCTAGGTACCACATAGCGACCAGCTTCTCGGAGACTTCCTACAGTTTCGTCATTTGTAACGCTCCATCTCCTTCCTTATCAGCACAACGTAAGGTCACACGTGGACGATGAACGGAAGAAAACTTGTTACTAGCCTCGTGGTCATAATGTTCTTGGTGGGCGCAACGCCAATGGGCGCCCTTGCGCAGGGAGCGTCAGATCCCCAGCCGGTACTGCTGGACCAAGACACGACCCATATTGCGGACATCACCGTTGACGGACAACAGTACAGCGTCTACGAACACAAGAACGTCTTCTCCTGGGCCAGTGGCATTGACATCTATACGAATGGTGAGCGTGTCACCTCGGAATCAACTGCTGAAGCGGTTCTTACAGCACTCGCACAACGACGGGCCGTTCAAGACCTCGGAGCGGAAGACATCAATCAACTCCGCACGACGTCACAGAACACCAGCACGGCAGCAACCAACGTCTCATCGACGGCCACTGCAATCAACGAGACGCTCGTGTACATGGAGCGGATGAAAGCGGTCCGTGAAAACGGGACGACGGTCTATAACGCGTCAGTCGAGGCAGCACCCCAGATCCCCGAATTCAACGAAACCGCACGCGAACTGCACCCGGAACTTCGCTCTTTCGAGAACGCTTCGACCGCGTACCGGTCGAATGCGACAGCTCTCATCGAACTGCTCGAACAGCGGGAGAACGGAACTGACGTCGACCCCCAACGGCTCTATGATCAGTACGCAGCGACGCTCGACGCGAAAGACGATCTCTCGGATCATCTCGGATACAGCAGTATTGCCGAGCCGCTCGGCGAGGTGGCCAGCACGAGCGAGACCATCGCGATGAACGTGTCGTCAGTTCCCGAACGCGGAAATGAGACGGCACAACACTTCTGGAGGGTCCATAACGAGTCGGCTGTCGCTGCAAACCAAACCGCAGCACTCGGCCTCGACGACTTCGAGTTCGACGACGTCCAAGACCGGGCCGAATCACTCGAAGAGGACTGGATGGAGGAGTGGAACTCGCGGCGGAGTCCCGCGTCCACAGTCTATCAGTCGATAGCTGCGATTGTGGTCGGTATTGCTGCGGTGGGTGGATACATCGCCTGGCGTCGGCGCTAATTTCGTCGCCCTCCCACTCGATCGATAGCTGTGTGAATCAGGGCGGAAGGACACAACTCACTTTGATTGAGTGAGTTCGGACTCATTGCGTCCACCATCGAAATCCCTGCCCAGAAACTCCTCGATATATACTTCCCAGGGGTCTGCACAGAGCCGTTCGAGACACGGCGGCTGGGGCGTATCGACGAGATCTCGCCGAACAATCTCTGTGTGTCGTGTTGTGATCGGAAAGGCTGTTCCACAGCGCGAACACGTGTGTTCATCTTTGGTTCCATGTTTCCACGTCCGAGTCCGTTGCAGTTAGTTGGGCGAGTTCTCTCCTTAGCGATCTGAAGCCACGAATGTTGGAATGATAAATTCCCACATTGTCCAAGAGAACGCACCAATAGTGATTAGCCAGAAGAGCAATCCGAGCAGTAAGAAAGGGAGACTCTCCTGGAGGCTCTCCGCGTACCATGACTGCGTATAGATGAGTAGAGCCGTACCACCACCAACACCACCACAGTGGACAAGCACTTTGGTCAACTGCTCGTCTACTGGGAGGGAATTCGTCTGTTCTTCAGTAGTCGCCATTTTGATTGACTGTGAGCTCTGTTGGCTTTAGATATGGAGGTCGCCTTCAGAAGGCGAAAAACAAGAGATTAGCCGTGTTCTTTATAGAGGAGAGATGGCTCCTCCTCGGACATCAGCGCGGGCTCTGTCCACGGACACTCTGGATGTTCCACTCCCAACAGAGCTTTAGAAACGAAGATGCACTGTATGCCGCCAAGAACAACCGACCCAACATCGCCCAGCAGTTCGACGGTTAGGCGTACGTCTGGTAGGTGATGAACGCAGCTATTGCGAGAGAGACGACACCAAGCCCACGGGCGACCCACGTCCACCGGGCAGAAATCGCTTCGTCAGTGCCGTAGTCCCCGCGGCGTCGACGGGTCGGGCCGACGAACACGGACATCCGGAGCATGGTTCGCGGCGCGGCGAGGAACGCGACGCCGAGCGCGGCGCCGAGGACGACCGCAAGGAGTTCGCGTATCCCGGGCATCTACGAGCGAAGCCGTTCGATGCGCTTCTCCATTGGCGGGTGCGTCGAGACGATCCGCTGGAGGAAGCCACGGTCGGGACTGGAGATACAGAGTGCGCTCACCTGCTGGTCGATGTTCGCGTCGCGGCGCCGGTCACCGCGGGCGCGGCCACGACTTCGCTGGGCATTCCGGGCTGACTCGCGGGCTTGCTGGTTACCCTGATCGATTTTCTCAAGGGCACGGGCGAGCGGGTCGCCGGAGCCGATGGCACGTCTCGCGTCGGCGTCGGCGACGTACTCGCGGTACCGAGAGATGGCGAGCACGAAGATCATCACAACGAACTGGACGATGTTGCCGACGACGATGGCGAGGAAGAAGTCTGCGAGGTCGTTGTCGCCCGTGAACAGGACAGCGAACTGCGCGACGATCGCCACGATCGAGGCGATGCCCTGTCCGAGTTGCATCGTGATGACGTCGCGGTTGTCGATGTGGGCGATTTCGTGGGCGATGACGCCCTCTAGTTCGTCGCGGTCGAGCAGCTGGATGAGTTCCCGAGAGATGACGACGGTACCGTTGCCGCGACGGCCAACCGCAAACGCGTTCGGTACGCCCATGCTGGCGATCTTCAGCGACGGTTTCTTCATATTCTTGTCGCGGCAGACCTGCTCGACGAACTGGTGAATCTGCGAGTACTGGGTCTCGGAGAGGTCCTCGGCACCGACGCTTCGTAAGGCAGCCCACTTCCCGATTTTGTACTGGATGCCGATGAGGAGGAGACTGCCGACGATGGCGATCGGGAGGATTCCCTGGCCGAACACCACCATCGCGACAGCAACAGCGACGAGATAGAACGCTGCGAGGATAGCACCGACGAATGCCATCCGGATCTTGAGCCCGAAATGTCTCATACGGGTTGGTTACGAAGTCAGTCTTATAAACCCGGTTACTACATAACGATTAGATCATCTATTGCTACGTCAGTGAAGTTCCTCGGCGCACCGGGTGCCTACGAGGTCGACTGGTGGAGTCCAGCACCCAGAGAGGACTGGGAGCCGGTCGAGTGTGGCGAGTTTGACGACTTCGAGGAGCTAGAAGACGTGTCACATCTGGCTTAGGGCGGCGGATTCCCTTTGCTAGATGAGAGGGCCACTTATCCGAGCAGGAAATGTAGAGCGTGGTGTATGCCCGAAGAAGTGCTGTTCAAATCCGAAAGCGCCCAGAGCCGGGACGAAATCGCGTCGTACCTCCGGAGCGTCGCCGAAAAGCTCGAACAGGGAGGTCCGATCACCCTGAAATCGGGGGCAGAGTCCGTCACGATGGATCCTCCAGCACGGCCGACATTCGAAGTGAAAGCCGAACGCGAAGGACCGACTGATGGCCCTGGAGAATTGAGCATCGAGTTCGAACTTGAATGGGACGAGAACAGTAAGGGCGGCGAGGGCAACTCTGGGAGTCTCGAGATCGAGTAGGTACGGCAAGGAGGTTCTAACGACCTTCACATCTCCGTTATATCAGTTCAGGTCGACACCTGCTGGTCGAGCGGGTCTTCGAGTTCGCCCATTACCGTTTCCAGAGCGTCGGTTGCGGTGAGGAGTCCCACGACGTCACCATCTTCGAGGACGAGCGCGAGTTCCTGGTCCTCGGCCTGGAACTGATCGAATGCATCGCTGACGTTCGTTTCCGCCGCGAGTGTCATTGGAGGGGCCGCGATCTCTTTGAAGGAGATGTCGCTGTCTACGAGATCCTCATAGTGGTCGATGATCGACGGTGCGTACACGATTCCGTGGAAGTCGGTCAGCTCCTCACCAACTAGTGGAAATCGGGTGTGTGGCGTGTTTCGGATGCAATCAAAGTTCTCGTCGACTGAGCGGGTGGTTGAGAGGGAGATAATGTCGTCTGCTGGAACCATAATCTCGCTGATCGAGAGTTCGTCGATGTCGAGTGCGCCAAGGACTTCGTCGCGGCGCTCCTCCGGAAGTTCGCCCTCTTCGAGAAGCGAGTGCAGGCGATTGCGGAGCTGGGCTCGTGATTCGAGGACCTCTTCTTCGGTTTCGAGCCACGCACCGGTCATCTCGACGCCGAACAGCTTGAGCGTGGCCTTGGCGATCCAGTCGCCGAATGTAATGAGCGGAGAGATAAGCCAATTGAACCAGTACAGAGGTGTGGCCCCGTACCGACACACCATCCGGGAGCGTTCAACGCCGAGATACGTCGGTGTCTGCTCGCCGTGGGTGAGATGCAGGAGATTGATGATCGCAAAGGCGATGATCGCACCTGCACCGATGGACGCCAGTGCGGTATTGGCAAAGTACGGTTCGAAGAGCGCGGCGAGAGCCGGCTCGGCTACGATCCCGACTGCGATACTGGAGGCCGTAATACCAACCTGGCACGTGGTCAGATAGATCTCCAGATTATTCGTCATCTCCCAGGCCCGTTCGAGAGTCGGATTTCCGTCGACGAATTCCGCTTCACTAAATTGACGCGCTCGTGTCAACGCGAACTCGATCGCTACGAAAAAGCCGTTGGTCAGTATGAGGAGAACGCCAGCAACTAGGCGGAGCGTCAGCTCAAGCGGGGTCATTACCCCACGCTACTGGATCAGGTGGTATATAAGCACAGGAATCTCGGCGAAATTCGGTGATTGAAACTAATGGCACCCTCTCACGTTTGATCCATCAGAAGGGCTATACCAGCTTGTTAAACAATGAGCAACGTAGGTATATGGTAGCGTCACTCGACACAGCCCACTTCGATATTGGATTCTATGCTCTCCAGGCCACTTCCAGAAATCTCTACTCCGAGATGTCGATCACGCTCATTGGAAGTGTGGTTCTCTTCGTGCTCCTCGTCCTCTCTGCGTTCTTTTCGTCCTCGGAAATTGCGTTGTTCTCGCTTGCCAAGCACCGCATTGATGCACTGGTCGAAAAAGGCAGCCCTGGTGCCATCACGGTTGCCGATCTGAAGTCGAACCCCCACCGACTACTTGTGACAATTCTCGTGGGCAACAATCTGGTCAACATCGCGATGTCCTCGATATCGACCGCCATCGTCGGCTTCTACTTCGACCCGGGGCCTGCGGTGCTCATCTCAACGTTCGGGATTACGGCAATCGTCCTGCTTTTTGGCGAAAGCGCCCCGAAATCCTACGCTGTCGAGAACACCGAATCGTGGGCGCTCCGGATCGCACGCCCGCTCAAACTCGCCGAGTACATCTTGTTCCCACTCGTCATCGTGTTCGATTACCTCACACGGCTCGTCAATCGCGTGACGGGCGGACGAGCGGCAATCGAGGACTCGTACGTGACTCGCGATGAGATCCAGGAGATGATTCGGACGGGCGAGCGCGAGGGCGTCATCGACGAAGATGAACGAGAGATGTTTCAGCGTATCTTCCGCTTCCGAAACACGATTGCCAAGGAGGTCATGACTCCACGGTTGGACATCACTGGAATCGAGAAGACGGAGACGCTCCACGATGCGATCACCAAGTGTCTCGAAAGCGGGCACAGGCGACTCCCTGTCTACGCAGAAACGCTCGACAACATCGTCGGAACTGCAGACATACACGAACTGACCCGGGCACAGCAGCGTGGCACTCCCGGAGAGACGCTCGTTGGCGACCTCGAACTACTGGACCCGCCCCAGCATATGCCTGAGAGTAAGTCCGTCGACGAACTGCTCGAAGAGATGCAGACGTCGCGAACGCAGATGGCGGTGGTCATCGACGAGTTCGGGACGACGGAGGGACTCGTGACGGTCGAAGACCTCACGGAGGAGATTGTCGGTGAAATCCTCGAAGGCCGGGAACAAGCCCCGATTACGGAACTCGACGACACGACGGCGCTCGTGCGTGGAGACGTCGACATTGGCGAGGTCAACGAGACGCTCGAACTAGAACTGCCGGATGGGGAAGAGTTCGAGACGATCGCGGGACTCCTGTTTAATCGGGCGGGCAGGTTAGTCGAGCAGGGAGAAACGTTCGACTGTGATGAGGTTCGACTACGGGTCGAATCAGTTGACCAGACCCGCATAACGCAAGTTCGGATTCAAACGGGAGAGGTGGACACCCAATCGCGTGGCGGAACCGAATCCCGAGAAAAACTGTCCGTCGAGCGTTCGACCGGTGAGTAACCAGATGTATCCGTCACTCACCGTTGTGAACCGATTTTCCGCGAATCCGCGCCCACTCTACATCTCATTGAGTGAGGTTACAACCGTACTGCTGGAGTACGGCCACGCCGCCATTGATAGCGCGACGGGCTGGCCGGGATTGGGGATTATTTTCGTCTATTCGTTTTTGATTGCATTCGCGCTTCCCGGCCCAAGCGAGGTTGTGCTTGCGGCACCACTCGATCTCGGGCTACCCCTCTGGACTCGGTTGGGTGTCATCATGGGCGTAAGCGCGACGGGAAAGGCCGTTGGTAGTCTCGTTGCGTTTCACCTCGGTCAGGAGGTGAAACACGCGGGGCCCGTCGTTCGGTGGTTACGTCGCTCTCGGTTCGACATTCTCGAGTGGTCGGAACGGCGGACGATGACGCTCGCTCGGCAGTACGGATACGGTGGCTTAGCGCTCGCGCTGTGTGTACCCTTCTTCCCGGATACGCTGTCGATCTACGCGTTTTCGATCCTCGAAGAAGATTATGTGAAGTTCGCAATCGCGACGTTCGTCGGTAGTCTTGGCCGACTTGTCGTCACGATCGGCTTCTTTGGCGGAGTTATCACCATCATCTAAGACGGATCTTTACGCGAATCGTCACGACTGGGAGACGTGAGCGACTGACGGCTACACCAGGTGGGAGAATATGGTTCATCGGTAGCCGACGGGGTGAGAACGAGCTGGAGCCTTCCATCGAGTGACCCCCAACGAACAGGGCATACTATACAATTGCTCAGCTGTGGCTTTGGCGACGCAAAAAATCACGATCGCTGAGACGATGCCCGGTGACGACTATACAACTGAAGGCCGTGGGTTACGATTCCCTAGCGACCGTAATGACAGGTACCGGTGCAGACCGCGCTGTCTTCTCCGCGACGCTGCCGAGGAGGATTCGATCCGTCCCACGTCGCCCAGTGGTCCCCATCACGACGGCGTCAATGTCATTCGAGTCGATGCATTCGAGGATTTCCTCCGCAGGATCCCCGTGTTCGATGTGCGTGACGGTGTTCCGGACACCATACGAGTCTGCTTCCGATACCAGGTCATCGACAGCGTCGGTCGCGGCCTGTTCACCGTCCGATTCAGAGGCTGCTGAGCGGACGTCTAACCCGAGTGAGGCATCGTCCACGACCGACAGTGCGTGAACGGTCGCATCAACCGCCGCCGCGAGCGAGAGCCCGTGTTCAGCGGCATGTACCGCCCCAGTGCTTCCGTCCGTTGGAATGAGGATATTCTCATACGGAAACGCCAGTCGTTCGTCGGGTTGCATCCGTGCCGTCAGGACCGGGATCGAAGACAGACGGATGACTTTCTCGGTGACACTGCCGATGATGTAGCGAGAGAGTCCCTCGCGACCGTGCGTTGGCATTACGATCAGGTCATAGTCGTATCGCTCTGCGTACTCGGCAATCGTCGGTGCTGGGTTCCCCTGGACGACGTCCGTGTCGTAGTCAACACCTCGGGCTGTTAGTGCATCCGCCGCTTCCTCGACCGTGGTTTCGCCTTGTTGTGCGAGTGCGTCGACGGTTCGTCCCTCAACGACAGTCACGGAGTCGCGCGTCGTGTCTGCGACGAAGAGGACGTGAACCGTGGCGTCTACCCAGTCTGCGATGTCAGCGGCGTGCTCAAGGATGGCTGATGCACCGTCGCTCCCATCGTACGGGAAGAGAATGTCCTCGTACATAGTCCAGTACCGAGGGCTATGATGGGACATCGCTAATGGTTTTGCATCAACTGACCCCCCGAGACGTCATAGGGATCACCAGCTCCGAACGCGAGGTGATCGAGCGGATGGACGAGGACGACCAGGAGGTGGCTGTTGAGCCGGCCTCCGTCTATGTTGACGTGGGATCACATTCGATGCGGTTCCTGTACGTCCCATTGACGAGTGGCGAGGGGACGACCGTGTTCGCGACGAATCTCCGAGTTGGCCCCGACGAGGCCGAGACGTTCTGTCGGCGGTATAGTCGCCGCTGGCAGATCGAGAACGAGTACAAGTCCATCAAGGGTGATTTTTGACGAAGACGTCCTCGAAGGACTACCGCGTCCGCTTGTTCTACTTCGTGTTCGCGGTGGTGCTCTACAACATCTGGAGGCTTACCGACTTCCTGCTGAAAGCGGGCGTCGACGGCGAGGTGGACTACGCACCCGTCTTGACCGCGGGTGAGTGTGTGGAACTGATCGCGTCAGCGTTGATTCCGCCTGACTGAGGGCCTTTGATCCCGTCGGGAGTGCTTGCGCAAGAGTGGCGACGCTCTCCGAAACCACCAGATTCCCACGAAATTTTGTAAGAGTGGCAGATTCCGGAGGCGTCCGATGCTGGAATGACCCAGCTACCGCGACAGTCACGGAGGACAAGCCAAAATCTGGAAGAAAATAACGTATCCTCCGAAACTGTGGACCTTCCCACCAACGACCCGATCGTATAGTGAATGACGATTCATTTTGGCATTCAAAAGAACAGGAGAAGGTCGATTCTGAGATCCTCGTTCGAAGCCGGGGCCATCCTCATAACATTCCAGTTTCTGTGAATCAGTGATTCACTGATCGGCGTCTTCCTTGGCGAGTTCGCGAATCTTCTCCTTCGTTTCCTCCTGGTGCTCGCCAAACGCTACCTCGAAAACACCGCGGTAGAAGTGCTTGTTTTTCTCCAGCGTGATGTCCTCGCGTTTGAGCTGCTTTTTCAGGCGAGTGAACGTGATCTCGATGTCCTCGCTTTGCTCCGGTTCAACGTATATCGTGGCTGAATCCCAATCTTCGCGGATGTTCAGTGGTTCGTCATCTGTCTCTCCTGCCTCACTGGTCGACGAATCAGTATCGGTCGTGGATGCGGTTCTCTGCTGATCTGATCGATCCTCGGTTGCTGCCGCAGTTTCACGACCCTGTTCTTCCGATTCCTCCGACGTCTCTGTGGTCTCCTCGTCTGCGACCGCGTCCTCCTCATCCACCTCGTCTGAGGGATCCTCGAACCGCTCGTCCATTCCCCGGGGCATTCTTACGCCTCCACCTGCGTTTTGTCAAACGCTCGTTCCATCGTCTCCGCAACCTCCAGGAAGAGGTCTCGCTCTACTTGTTGGTCGTTCGGGTCTTCCCATTCGAAAATGTCTCGTCCGTTGTCCCACGCGCGCTGAACCGCCACTCGCATCGGGAGTTTGAAAATCGGTGCCATCGACGCGAAGGACTCGTCGAAGGAGCTGAGGAACTTTTGTGACTGCCCGTCGTCCCGGTACATGTTCGCCAGGAGTCCGACGATTGCGATCTCGATCTGCTGGTTGTCCTCGATGGACTCCAGCTGGTCCCACAAGTCGTCAAGTGCATCCCGTGATGTTGCTTGGGTCTGTGCAGCCAGGAAGACGTTCTGAGCCGCGATGAACGCCGCGTCCGTCAGGACTGAGAGGTCAGGGGGGCAGTCGATTAAGATGAAATCGTAGTTGTATCCGTCGTCAACCATCTCTTCGAGGGCGAGCTTCAGCGAGAGACGGGCATTCGCATCGTCCATCCAATCTCGAGCAAGGCCCATGTCCTTGTGACTGGGAATCAAGTCGAAGTTCAGATGGTCGTACTCGTCGGCTTCGATCACGATCTCTGAAAGACTAGTATCGTGCGTGCGCGGATTGTCGACGAGTACGTCGAGCAGGTTCTCGTCATCGGTGACTAGCGTGTTGGGGAGTTCGTTCTTCGGGCTTGATGGATCGTTGTCGTCGCCCGGACCCAGACCAAGCCCTTTCGTCATGTCGGCTTGTGGGTCCATATCGATTGCAAGAACATCGTGGTCGCGAGTGGCCAGCGCCGCGGCACTGTTGATCGTTGCCGTTGTCTTTCCAGTCCCGCCTTTCTGGTTACCGAAGGCGATCGTGGAGATGCCAGTCGATGGTGTGACGCCCCATCCACGAGGTGACTCGGTCATAGTTCGATCATTGAATCAATGACTCATAAATCCATGTCAGACACTCAGTTGTATCTCTTTCAATGCGATTCTGTCGGATATCGGTGTTTGAGGGGCTGAGAGTTATGATCATCTCTTTTTCGAGCACTGTCTTTGAATCATTGACTCACAGATTCAATGATTCACAATGTCGGGATTTCACTGATTCATTGATTCAATAATCTTGTGATGCGGGTCTGGTGTTCCTG